>JAUVBC010000031.1 GCA_030591405.1 Candidatus Zixiibacteriota bacterium | reverse complement strand
TGACCAACATCCTTTTCGGAGAAGGTGCCGTCAAAATCGGAAAAAATAATTCTATTTTTCATTTTGTCATTAGTTCAGGGCTGTTGTTTTTCAGCATCGCCTCGGCAAACTGAATGTCGCGCCGGTATGGCAACACTGCATCACGATAAGCTATTGTTGTGCCAAATTCCGATTCCAGCGCGGTCTGATAAAGTCGCCGCTTGATGTAATCTTTATAAACTTCTAACTGATTTTTATCATCTTTTTGAGCCAATTTGCAGACACGGTCGATAGCATTGATATAAACTTTATCATATTCGCTCAATATAATAAGCTGTTTGGTAAGATTGGCAATTCCGGCGATAGTTGAGATATAATTAAAATGATTCAATTCCAAATAATCATAAAACTGATTCATCCAAATCGGATCAGATTCTGTGAATGGTGCATATTCAATGATTTCATCTTTATTGTTGATGGCGAATTCACGCAGAAAAGAGGAGTTCTCAAGTTCGATTATAAACCGTTTTTGTTCCTCGAATGGAAAATAATAATCGGGTGGGATACCCGCGGCACTATCGACTACTTCTGCTTCGGGATCGTTCAAAAATATTTCACCTTCAAAGTAATACCTTGAAGTCGTTAGTCGGAGTCCGGAGCCATCATCAAGATTGGTAAATTCCTGTACCAAACCTTTGCCGAAGGTGGTGTCGCCGACCAGAATCGCCCGGTTGGCATATTTCAGGGCGCCAGCCAGAATCTCTGCGGCGGAAGCAGAATTTTGATCGACAATCAAAGCTATCGGCATATTACCGGTTATATCGGAACCGGTGGAATAATATTCTTCGTTGCGCCAGATCGATCGTCCCTTGACCCCAACAATAAGATGGCCATCTTCAAGAAAAATATCAGCGGTGCTGTAAGCCTCGCGAAGCAAACCGCCCGGGTTGCCCCTGAGGTCAAGTATTATCTGCTCAACATTATTGGGATTATTCAGGTACAGCGAATCAAGAACGCCCCGAAGCTCGCGGGATATTCCCATTTCAAAATCATTGATCTTAATATAGAGCGAACCGTTTTTTGTTATACCGGCATACGGAATATGAATCAACGGCAGTAGCCTGCGAGTAAGGTCAAATCTGAGCGTATCGGCCATTTGTTTGCGGGCTATGGTTAGTTCCAATGCTGAGTTTTCGGGACCACGCAAAAGATAGGTCGACTGATAGGCTGATAGATTTGCCAGATCTGTACTATCTGCTCTGATAATAATATCACCGGTTTGAATACCAGTCTGTCCGGCGGGGCCATCTTCACGAACCGACATAATCATCAATCCATTGTCGTGTCCAAAAACAGTGATTCCAATTCCGCCATAAGATCCAGTGAACTCTTCATGCACCCGATCCAATTCACGCGGCTCTAAAATTCCTGAATATCGATCAAGTTCGTTAAGGACCGCATTTTGGGCGCTTTTCATCATTTTCCCACTATTAAATTTATCCGGGTGCATGATACTGATAAGTTCGAGGGCGTTGGTCAACTGAAGCGGCAGATAGATATTTTGATCGGAGAGCAAAAATATCCCGGCCCCGCTGGTTAGAAGGATCAGGGTCACAAACAGGCCGACTCCCCAGATCATTGAACGGCGTCCTTCGCGAGGAATATTATGATTTATCCTATTTTCAGTTTCCGGTTGAGACAATCTTTGACCTCATCAAATATTTTTTCTATCGGTTTTTTTCCATTGAGCAGGACGACTCTTTTTTTGTTTTGGCAGGAGATTTCTTTGAAGCCATTTCTGACTCGGGAGAAGAACGCTTTTGATTCTGATTCCAAACGATCGGCCACTTTGTGCATTTTTTTCATTCGTTTCAATGAGGTCGGATAGTCAATATCGACTATAAAGGTGAGATGCGGTTTATATATTCCGACGGCGAGATCATTCATTTTATTAATAATCTTGATATCAAGACCACGTCCAAAACCCTGGTAAGCTGTAGTTGAATCATAAAAACGGTCGCATAAGATAATTTTGCCATTGTCCAGAGCCGGTCCGATCGTGCTTTCCACTAATTCAGCGCGGGCGGCGACATAAAGCATCAACTCCGAAATCGGATTAATCTTGATGTTTTTATTCAGCAAGATTTTACGGATTTTCTCCGAGAGAATAGTTGATCCCGGTTCACGGAGAATTTCCGGTTTAAACCCCAGCTTTTTCAAATAGTTATTGGTAAGCTTTATCTGGGTTGATTTCCCACAACCGTCGATTCCCTCAAATGTTATAAACAGACCTTTTTGCTTCATAATAAAAACGGGCAAATATTCATTTGCCCGCAATGTAGATATTTTGAAACGGTTTGAAAACTACTTTTTCAAAGCTGTTTTGCGGCTGACTTTAGAATCAGTTGTTTTAACTTTGTTTGTTTTTCGAGCCACAGTTATCGTTTTTGATGATTCCTTTGATTTTAGAGTAATTTTCCGTTTCGTTTTCTTCGGTTCTTTCGGTTTTTCCCAGCCGTATTTCAAAATAAATTCTTCGGTTTTCTGACGAGCCTCATCATCGGTGTACTGTACCGGAGGAGATTTCTTAAAATATGACGACGGACCCTCAAGAGCGCCGGAAAGACCATGATCAAGCGCAAGTTTACAGCAGCGGACCGAATCGATAACAACTCCGGCCGAGTTTGGCGAGTCCCAAACCTCAAGCTTTATTTCCATATTGAGCGGAACATTCCCGAAAGTTGTCCCCTCCATCCGAATATAGGCCCACTTACGATCGGTTAACCATTCAACATAATCAGATGGCCCGATATGGATATTTTCTTTTCCGATATCATAATCAAGCTGACTGGTGACGGCGTTGGTTTTCGATATTTTTTTCGATTCCAGACGGGATCGTTCCAGCATATTTAGAAAATCGGTGTTGCCACCAACATTAAGCTGGCTGGTATGTTTCAGTTTAACGCCCCGGTCGCGAAACAGACGAGTCAGGACACGGTGCGTGATCGTTGCCCCGACCTGTGATTTGATATCGTCACCGATTACCGGCAGACCTTTTTCCTCAAAGCGGCTCTGCCAGTATGGCTCGCGGGCGATAAAAACCGGAATACAATTGACAAAACCACATCCGGCCTCAAGGATCTGTTCGACATACCATTTGGTTGCCGCCTCCGAACCGACCGGAAGGTAGTTGACGACAACATCGGTTTTGGTTTCCTTGAGAAGCTTGACAATATCAATGGTGTCACCCGGCGCCTTTTCTATGATTTTCGATAAATATTTGCCCAAACCATCATGGGTCATCCCCCGTTGCACAGTGATACCGGTTTTGGGTACTTTGCAAAATTTAAACGTGTTGTTTGGTTTTTTGAAAATAGCATCGGCCAGGTCTTGGCCCACTTTGTTTTTATCAATATCAATTGCCGCAGAAAACTCTATGTCGCTGATATGATAACCGCCAAGATTGACATGCATCAAACCGGGAACCAGTTCGTTATCCTTGGCATTTTTGTAAAACTCGACTCCCTGCACAAATGATGAAGCACAATTACCGACCCCGATAATGGCAACTCTGACTTTACTCATCAAGTCATTCCTTTCTGAAATAGTATGATCTGAGTATAGCCAAAGATAGTGCTATGAGCAAGATAATTGTTGACAAATACATACAGAGTATATAAATAATGACTAAATGGTCATATATATTGTATGTGCGGTCAGGTCGCCGAACCTGACCGTATAATGTCGGGTGCGGCGACCCGACATCACTATACGGGAAGATTATGGATGAAAATATTATTGTCAGGCTGGAAAAGGAAAAGGTGGTCACGGCCACTTTTAGAAAATTAAGTCCGGATAAAAAAGATAAAATCTATAAAGCGGCTTTGAAACTTTTTGGCGAAGATGTTTTTGAAGCGGTTCTTCTCGAAAATATCGCCAAAACTGCCAAAGTATCAAAAGGTTCCCTGATACAGTATTTTGGTTTTAAAGAAAATCTATTTCTATTTTTGGCTGAGATAGTTGTTAGCAATTATAAAAGTTGCTTTGATAATTACTTTTTGAATGAAAGCGTTATCAGAACAAAAGACCGGATCGAGCAATTTGTTTTGAGCCATAAAATATTCAGAAAAAACAACAAAGGCGAATTTGATTTTATGCTCAAGATGTTTTTTGAGAATAGTTATAAATTATCGGGTAGTTTCGTAAGTAGAATTTATGATATTCAAAAAGAATATCTTAAAAAGATAATAGAACGAGGGGTACAATCGAATCAATTGCGCCGGGATATCAAAGTTCAATATTTGATATTAATTTTTCATTCGATATTTATCGGTTTGTTGAGAGAGCGGTTTTTAGACAAGTCTGTTTCGCAAAAAAATGACTTTGAACAGACGCTTCATCAATGTTTGAATATAGTTTTTAATGGGATTAAATAGATTTTATTCTGTTGAGGCTATTACAATACTTTAAAGCCGTTTATGCCTAACAAAGTTTCCTGTCGTCGTCGGACTTCGTTTTCGTTCATAGGAAAATCGGGGCCGGTATGTTCAATCATTATTGACGAAACCGATGAGGCAAAGCAGCCCGATTTTTTCAGGTTGCCGGTTTTCAGATATTCATACGTAAATCCTGCCATATAGGTATCGCCAGCGCCGGTGGCATCGACCATATCTGTTTTATATGGTGGAATATCGAGATAATTATTCCCGTCGTATATCACCGAGCCGAGTTCGGCCAGCGTGATTATAACAATTTTAGGCCCCCAGCTTTTGATTATTTTGGCCGCCTGATACGGATCCAAACGGGCATCAATACCGGTTAGTATTTTGGTCTCAAGTTCATTCGGTTTGACTACATCAAAGAGACTCAGTGCTTTTTCTATACCAACAAATTTTTCATGATATATCCGTCCGTTCTTATCGGCATTGCGAAGCAGACCCTGGGGATCGCAGAACATGAAACCGTCGAAATTATGTCTGATCGTTTTTATTGTTTCAAAAGAAATCTCGCCGAGAATCGGACCGATTAGAATAGCCTTCGAGTCGGAGTAGTCTGACGGATTAAGAGTATTAATAATACTGGCCCGACCCAAAAGATCAAGTGTTCGATTGCCGAAATCATCGTAATAAATAAGAGAAAATCCGCCTGTCTCTGCCGAGTCGAATAAAGTAGTTTCGACCCCTAAGGAATTTAGTTTTTCAAAAAAACTGTTTTTGAAATCATCGCCGATAGCGCCAATAAGCCTTACTTTTTCGCCAAGTTTGGCAAGGACCAGGGCGGCATTAGTGGAACATCCGGAAAGAATGCGGCCGTCGGTTTCGGAAGTTTTGGTTTTGATATAATCATAAACCGGATTGCCGATAGCGGTAATCATCAGATGGATCAGACCTCTTTTTTATTACCGAGCTGTTTGTAAGAGTAGATTATTCTTTGGATCGAGGTTATATAAGATGTGAGTCCAACAATTATCAGCGATATCTCGAGCCAGCGACTGTTGGGGAAATATCGTTCCAAAACGGCGCCAATTATTATTAAGGTAAATTTTTCCGGACGACCCATGATGCCAACATTACAATTTTCAATTTTGCCGATTGATTCGGCAGCGGCACGGGTATAACTGGCGATAATCATTCCAAACAGGGCGAATAGCGCCCAGCCGGGATGAACCATTTGGGAAAGAGCTATTCCGGCCAGAATAAAAAATTCGCCGTAACGGTCGCAGACATGGTCAAGAATACCGCCAAACACGGTTCCGATATTACCGGCCCGGGCGGTGGAACCATCAAGCACATCGGCCAGTGAGGCAAGAAGCATCCAGATTATGCCCCACCAGATTTCAACTTTCCAAAAATAGATACCGGAGATTATGGCAAAAAGAAAAGAAAGCGCGGTGAGGATATTTGGGGTCAGTCCGAGTTTCAGACAGATTTTACCCAATCCGCCAAAGTATCGTTCATACAACGCTCTTTTCTGTTTATTAATTTCTGCCATTTACTTGTTGCCAATTATTGAGCAATATATTGAGACGATTGGCCATGTCAAGCAATATCGATATGACCGGCATCATCGTAAAAAAAGTCAGGACAAAAGATGTCCTGACTTTTAAAAATGCAGTTGAGAGAAATAAACAATTATCTGTTTATCAAATTGCTTAACCCACTTTAAATTTTACTTTTTGGCCTTTGGTGATTTGATAACAAGAAACGGAATCACTTCTTCCGCCGGTTGTTTTTCATCTTCCGGTGATGGCATTACCATTTGTAGCGAGTTGCTTGGGTTGGTGGTGGTTGTGTCGATTTTGAGCGGAGCAGAAAAATCACTGCCATCAAGGGCCGAAATAAAGATTGTTGCAATTCGTCCGGTGCCCGGGTCTATTGGCGGGACGGTACCCCCCAGAGCCCAAACCAAACCGATTGTGACACACTGCGCAGCGGTATCGGCACGGGCTATTTTGACTCCGAAATGATCAGCACGACCGCCTTTGAAAATGGTCGAATCGGCAACGATTTTTGTTTTGCCGGAACTGAATATAATCGGTAGTGAAATGGCTATAATCTCTTCATCATTGAAAAGAGAGACATTAACCGCCCAATTTTTAGCATCGATCTGATACGGTTCAAGATACATTGTATCAATCGCGCCAGCTTTATCGACCTGGGCATATAATCCACCGGTCAATAGCATCATCCCAAAAACGAAAAGGATAATTTTTTTCAGGTTCATCTTTCCTCCATTAGGTATTACTTAAAGGTTTTACATATAATCATCGGTTAAAGATCCAAATTTCTTAACCTGTTTGGGTATATCAAGTTCCAGAGCGCACAAGAGACTGTAATGAGTCGGCTTTGGCTGGATTATTCAGTTTGCCTCGATAAATATCGATAGCATTTTTCAAAGCCGTGGCGCCAACCTCCTTATCGGGAAACCGCCGATATAATTCTTCCAATTGTATAACTGCATTTTCCCACTCCCCACGTCTTCTGGCAACCTCGGCCTGATAAGAAATAGCCGATGCCTCAATAGATGTGCCTTTCTGATCAATCTGCATTTTTTTGTAGAATTCATTTGCTTTGTTATACCACAAATCGGTTAGCTGGCTATTTTTCAAATTTTCGTAATGTCCCGCTATAGTCAGATATGCTTCAAAAGCCATTTCCGTTTTTGGGAAATTCGTAATAAGCCACTGATATTCATCTTCGGCTCGGTTCCACTCATTCTGTTTTTCCAATGAGAGGGCAAGATATTGTTGTGGCAGCGGTGTCGATTTATAATAAGCAAAGTAATTATCCTTGACAAATTTCAGTGTTTCGCGGCATTCCGAGTATGATTCTTTATTAAAATTCGCAATGGCAATTTTGATATAAATATTCGCCAACAATGCTGAGTCATCGGTTCTTTCAAGGAGGCCCTCATACATCGCGATGGCGCCCGAATGGTCTCTCTTTCCACGACTTAAAAAATCGGCAATTCTCATTGCTTCAGACATTCGGGTTTGACCGGTCGAGTCCTTGATGGCACTGATAGTTTCAATTGCATTGTCCCATTTGGCAAAATCGGCCAGTAACCCGGCCAGTATTCGACGCGCCTCTTTTTCCAAATCAGTATTGGGCCATTCGGCGATTAATCTTTGATAGTAATTTCTGGTTGACTCTGTTGTCTCGAAAGTATTGGGAATGTTTTGTAATCGGATATTAATTCTAAGCAATTCAATCGGCAGGTTTAGCACCTCCTTTATAATATTATTTTCAGCATCGATAGGAGGGTAGAAGGTGCTGAGCATTGATTTATAAATATCGATCCCACTGGTCCAGTCACCGGCGGCGTGATAGGCACGAGCCAGATTAGACTGAGAAGATAACAGGGCGCGATCGGATAATTTTGTAAGCGAAAGAAGCTGATTGAGAATAATAATCGATGAGTCGAATTTTCTATCGGCATAATATATACTGGCCAGGCGGGATGTAGCCATAAATGCGACCGATTCCAAATCTTTGCGCTCGGTCTGGAAACTGTCCACAGTTAGAGAATCCAGATGAGTATAACAATAAGAAATAGTATTTAGATAAGCATTTTTTACGTTTTGCCAGGTTTCAATATCTTTTAAATCAGGTTTGATAGAGGCGGTGCTGAAAAGTTGTTCAGCATGATGCAAAGATTTTTCGGCGTTAAAGATTATCTGTTTGCCAGGTTCTGATCCACAACCTGCCAAAAAGATGATAAATAAAAAAATTACAAGTCGGTTTTTTACAGATGGAGTTATCATAATTGTATCATTAATTGAGTGTTTATTAAAAAAGTAATGTTTTTTATCTTTTCCGTTCACTTTTTGACCTGTGCAGATATTAGTTCGTCGTTGGGGTTAAACATATACAAAAATAATATTCTGTCAATACCCTGAATGAATATAATACTCTCTATGGAAAAATCACTTTTCCCATAAAGAAATGACTAATATTGTAAATTTTTGAAAATTCTCAGAAACAGAGTATTTGATATTTATTCTTGCAAAAAAAAAGGTCACAAATTAATGTGACCCTTTTTGAAAATTCTATATTTGGAAAGTAGTTTTAGCGTCTTCGCCTGAGTGCGGCCAATCCGAGCGAACCAAGACCAAAAAGCAATATTGTTGCCGGCTCAGGAACAGCAGAATAGGATTTTTCAAGAAGGTCATTGCCGCAGGCGAGAGTATTGTGGAAATCTACTGTATTATAATTTTGAAAATCACTAATCAAAGCGGCATCAAATTCAAACTCAAAAACATAGGTGTCGCCGCTTCCCTGCATTGGGTTCAATTCCAAATCCGGCCAATATTTATAAGAATTTTTGATTTCACCGTAGTCGGTTCCCGATCCGATTTTCCACGCTCCAGCTTGGGCTTCAATACTGGTACCATAGTAGGTGCCCGGTTTATTTTCTATCCCAATGTAAGAATCAACCTTATAAAGTCTGTTTGTCGAGACATCAATTCCATATTCGTATTTGTTGCCATTAAAACCAAAAAATATGTCACCGAGGTCCAAATTCTGATTCCATACGGATGAATATGCGGACAAACCAAAGGAATTTGTCAATGAAATATTGATTTTGCCATTATTATGAGAAAAATTGAGGCCTTCAATATCAAATATTTCGCCACCCTCACCGAGATAGCCGGGGGATGGTAAATTTCCTATATTATATGGGTAACTGATAGGACTCCAGTTGTTATTGTTATCGAACGGTCCGGTGCCAAAATCATGAAGCTGCCATTCAAAAGCAGCGAAAGCAGGCATACTACAGATCAAACTCATTATAATCAGGAGACTAATTTGCTTTTTCATAATCAATATTCCAATACAAAACTATTATTTCCTTAATTATAAGCAATTATAATTCCGGTGTTATTACGTTATTTTTTATATTTATAAACCGTTGCAACACAACGGAAAACAAGAGCTTGACTCGAGCGAAAAAGAACCGTCCAAAGAAACTATGCAATAGATTGCGCTAATCTGTTACTACTTTACAACCAATTGTCGTAAAATGAGTTACCTGTAATAAAACAAGTAAAATTGAAATACAGTAATTAACGTTTTCTTCTGAAGGCAGCTAATCCCAGCGAACCCAAGCCCAAGAGCAGTAAAGTTGCTGGTTCAGGTACCGCCGATACCTGCGATCTTTCATCCGGCACGGTATTAAAACCATCATAATCGGTATCAAATGTAAAACCGGTGCTGTTGCCAGTATTTGTTGGATTTATTTCATTAATATCTCCAAACCCATTGATAAACGGCTTAATTGTTATCGTAGATGATTCATCGTTGGATTTTTTCCAGCTTTGGGCAGCGATATCGATATAATAATTGCCCGGTTTAAAAATATCTACCGCAGCAGGTTCGGCCGAAGGTGCTGAAGCGACTCCAAAGCCGGAAACTGGAAGAATTATTAAAAACCCTAAAAGAAAGCCATTTAGAAACATCTTTTTCAAAATCATCAATTCCTCCTCTATAATTCTGGATGAAACCAGGTTAGTTATAACATAGTCAAGCAATTTACATGCCCCACAGGTTGTTTTGTGGTCAAATCGTAACATCTTGTTTGACAACAACATCTGAATAAAATGAAGGAGTGAAACCAAAACTGACGCAATAATATGCAAACTATTGTGACTTATTGACTAACGAAACTTTCAATTTTTTCAAATCATTTTTAGAGGACAATCAATGTTGTTTTTGATATCTGATCTGTTTTAAAAAGGAGACAGATATGATCAGAAAAAAAGTGGGACGCCAAATAGAGCAAAGCGATATAGAATTGGTTCGCTTTAACGAAGATTCTAAATATGCCAAAAATCTGTTATTACAGCCAGGTAAAATATATTCAAATTGACAAAAAAAGGATCGCATTAAAATGCGATCCTAAATTCGAAGTTCAATAGTGGAGATATTCTTATTGTTTTTTTCTATATAGAGCCAGTCCCAGAGTTCCTAAACCAAGAAGCAATAATGTTGAAGGTTCAGGGACCTCGGAGTGAATTGTGAATTCAATACCATCATTTGCAAAATTGCAGTCAGGATCAAATGCAAATCCTATTACACCATCAGCAGCATAGTCATTTAATAGTTCGAGAGCGCCAAGCTCGCTAAAGGTAAAAGTAAGATCATTGGGAAATGAGCCATCATCGGGATCCGCCCAAACGGCCAGTTCCGATCCCATTCCGTCAAAGTTATCGCCCTCTACTACCAATTCGCCATATTTCCAAATGCCAATATCAGCATCATTGAGGAGTCGAATATAGAGAAAATCATCATCTTGAGTAATCAGATTTTGAATGTTTTTAAATGTTAAGGTAGCTTCAGTGATGGGACCATACATACTATTCCATTCAATTCCCCATGTAAATGCCATTCTTTCGCTAAGACTTAGGTCAGGCGGTTCTGGGGTATAGGTAAACACCGCCCCAAAAGCGTGGCCTGTAATCACAAAACAAAAAACCACCAAAATTCCGATAAATAAATTTTTTCTCATCATTTCCCTCACTCATCCATAAGCAATATAACATATTTCTGACAGATAATATTTGACTCTTATAATGAAAGCAATTTGCATTCCAGAATGAAATTTTCATTGGTGTAATGTAAGTCATTGCTAGTCATTTGGATACAAAAGATAATCGTCAAGAGGCAATATCAATTATTCAAAATATATGCAAGGTTATGCAAATATTATGTTTGTCATTACAGTATGAGCGCATTTTTTGTGTACAATCGATGTTGTTTTTGATATCTGATCTGTTTTAAAAAGGAGACAGATATGACCAGAAAAAAAGTGGGACGCCAAATAGGGCAAAGCGATATAGAATTGGTTCGCTTTAACGAAGATTCTAAATATGCCAAAAATCTGCTATTGAAGCCGGATAAGAAATATTCGAATCGGATGATCTGGCAGGATCATAAATATCAAACCAATAAATTCAAAATTGATCTGTTTCGATTCCTGCGAGATAATATTCCTCTATTGCATGCCTGCATCTGGACCTGGTCAAGATTATCATCAGCGCCGGGCCGATTTGAGATCATTGAGACTAATTCTCAAAAGGCTTGTAATAATGCCGAACAATGTCTATCCAGATTGTGCGATTCTATTTATCCGTATAAATATCATCGCAAAGCCGGGCTTGAGTCTTTTATGCCATTACTATTTAACTCGCTTTATACCGATGGCGCCTTTGCGGGGTTTTTGCTGGTCAAACCGGATGCCAGCGGTGTTGAACGATTTCTTCCGGTCGATCCGGCTTTTATTGCTGTTGCCGGAAATCGACCCGACAAAGAGGCTCTGGTATTTCAAACCGAGAACGGCGAGAAAAGAATTGATGGCAATGATTTTTATTATTTGGCGCTTGATGCTGATATCAATCGTGGTCTTGGCAAATCAATTATGGCCTCGATTCCGTTTGTCGCCTTTGTTCAGCAGCAGTTGATCAACGATATGCAGCGGACGGCGCACAATGCCGGGTATCATCGTCTGCATG
>JAUVBC010000040.1 GCA_030591405.1 Candidatus Zixiibacteriota bacterium | reverse complement strand
CGGTGTTCTCGCCGGAGGTATTGCGCATGATTTCAATAATATTCTAACAGCTATTCTGGGTAATATCAGTCTTGCTAAAATGGATACGATCACCGACAGCGATATAAATACGCGGCTAATCGATGCCGAAAAAGCGTCCGAACGTGCCCAGGATTTAACCCGACAACTGTTAACATTCTCAAAAGGCGGAGCGCCGATTAAGAAGACAATCTCTATACGAAATTTAATTAAAGAATCGGCCAGATTTGCACTCCATGGATCGAATGTTAAGGGTCTTTATGACATACCGGAAAACCTTTCTGCGATAGATGCCGATGCTGGTCAAATCAGTCAGGTTATTAATAATCTTATAATCAACGCCAATCAGGCGATGCCTGACGGCGGGACAATTAATATTTCAGCCCAAAATATTGATATTAAAAAATCTGATCCGACTCCCTTAAAAGAAGATCAATATGTTAGAATAACAATAAGCGATGAGGGCGCCGGAATCCCGGAGGATCATTTAAATCGGATATTTGATCCCTATTTTACTACCAAACAAAAGGGAAGCGGACTTGGATTAGCCACAACATATTCTATTATAAAGAATCACGACGGACATATTGATGTTGAATCAAAACAGGGCGAAGGAACTACATTTACAATCCATCTGCCGATTTCAAACAAACCTGAAGAAGTTGAGATTGAGGAAGATGATATTATAGCAGCCGGCGGCGGCAAAATCTTGATAATGGATGACGAGGACGCTATCAGAATGGTTACCGGTGTAGCTCTAACCAAAGCTGGATACAAAGTAGAATTTGCTTTCAACGGTGAAGAAGCTGTTGAGAAATATAAATTGTCCTTTGAAGACGGTTCTCCATTTGATCTTATATTTATGGACCTGACCATTCCCGGCGGCATGGGCGGGCAGGAAGCTCTCGAAAAAATAAAAGAAATCGATCCTAATGCCAAGGCAATTGTTTCGAGCGGTTACAGTAATAACCCGGTTATGTCAGAATATGAGAAATATGGGTTTTGCGGGGTTATAGCCAAACCGTACAAAGCAGAGAATTTGAATAGAATCGTGTATCAGGTATTACACGGCGATAAAATACCGGTCTAAAAAACACTACTTATATTCCCGCCACCAATAGTCAAGTGGTGGTGGAGAGGATAATTGTAATATCTGACCGGGACGAGGTATAATTAACTCTACTCCGTTTTTATCCGCGGCATTAACCAACCTTTCGGCCGGTTCAAACCAGGAATGAAAAGCGAGATTAAAAGTGCCCCAGTGAATCGGTATAAGCTTTTTCCCATTAAGATCTTTGTGAGCTTCGATCGCCTGTTCAGGAGTCAAATGAATTTCCGGCCATTGATCATCATTATAGGCACCTATTTTCATAAAAGTTAAATCAAACGGGCCATATTTTTCACCTATCTCTTTGAAACCGGGAAACGGCCCGGTATCGCCGCAAAAAAATATTGATCGATTTGAACTCTTTATTACCCATGTAACCCACAGCGTCGAATTTGTAGAACTGAATAATCTTCTTCCTGAAAAATGTCGACCCGGCGTGGCGATAATTTCAAGACTGTCTATTTTTAATGAGTGACTATCCCACCAGTCAAATTCGATGATTTGCGATTCATCAATTCCCCATTTGTCCAGATGCGCGCCGACACCAAGCGGAACATAAAATGGAACGCCGGTTTTTGCCAGCGTCACAACCGCATCTTTATCAAGATGATCATAATGATCGTGCGAGATCAATACCGCATCTATATGAGGTAACTGCTCCAACTCAATCGGGACCGGGAAAAAGCGCTTTGGCCCCATAAAACCAAATGGGGAGCATCGTTCGCTCCAAACCGGATCAATCAAAATCCTGATATTTTCTATTTCCAAAAGAATGGATGAGTGACCCAGCCAAACAATATTGATATCTGATTCTGAAAATGATTCAATAGCGGAAGAATCCAAATCAACAACTTCAATATTTTTTTGGGGTTCTCTGTTCTCGCCGCCGGAGAACCACTTGGAAAGCATCTTTTTATAATCTTCATATCCAAATGAAAGATTGGTCGGCATGCTATTTACGAATTTTTCACCATTAAAATGAGATGATTGTTTGGCTCTTTCCAGCCATCTACCATCCGGTTTGGCACCAAATTGTGAGAGTCCATCGGTCGAAAAATAAGCGACTGCCGCTATTATTAAAATAAGAGCTGCACCTATGATAAGAAGCATTTCAAAAATCTTTCGGATTATACTTTTTTTAGCCATAAACAAACTATCTATTAAAATTCAAATATAAAAATAATTACGGCTTACTTATGAATTTTTTTGATAAATTCTTCGACTTCAGGGATACCACCCTGGAAGATTAAATAGCCGTTGTACGGTTCCCGCTCGGTTATCTCCCCGGCGATAGGGGTTAGCATCAGTCTTTTGATTTCTTCGGGATTTTCGGTTTGTCCCAGCACCCAGCCCAATTTAATATAGGCCACTTCCGGCAACATGTTTTCGGTCGGTATTATTCCGGCGGCCATACAATCGCGTCCGGTATCATAAACAAACATATGCACATATCCCCAAAGGGTCTGTACGGTCATATAGATTGCAACACCTTTTTTAGTGGCACGGCGAATAGCCGGATAAACTGCTTTATTGACATGTCCAAGTCCGGTTCCGGCAATAACTATTCCGCGATACCCATTATCCACCAGTGAATCGATAATATCAGGCTGCATGTTCGGGTAATAGTACAACAGGGTTACCTTTTCTTCAAAGTACGGCAGTATTTTTACGTTTTTGTCCTTGCGGCGTTTTTTATAATCATCTTTAATTGGTGTGATTTTATCTTTGTCGACCATTGCCAGTGGTATATCTCCAATAGTACGAAAAGTCGAACGATACGAAGAGTGCATCTTTCGAACTCTTGTTCCCTGATGCAGCAAGGAGTATTTGTCCGAGGTCGGTCCAAACATACAGACCATCGTCTCGGCTATATCCGATTCGGCGGCAGTTTTGGTCGAATGGATAAGATTTAACGCGGCATCCGATGAAGGTCGATCCGATGACCTTTGTGATCCGACCATCACAATCGGAACCGGCGTCCCTTGTACCATAAATGACAGTGCCGCCGCAGTATGGTGCATCGTATCGGTCCCATGCCCAACAACGATACCATCGATACCATTTTCTATTTCTTTGCCAATAGAAATCGCCAGCTTTTTATACTGTGATGGCCCCATATTTTCACTGAAAACGGCAAACAGTTTTTCGGTAGATAAATTACATATATCAGCTAATTCGGGAACGGCCCCATAAAGCTCACCTGGAGAAAAAGCAGGAATAACGGCGCCGGTACGATAATCCAGTCGTGAGGCAATTGTACCGCCAGTGCCAAAAAGTTTTATATTTGGTTGGCCCGGTGTAATGGGAAATTCCTTTTCCGGTATTTTATAATTTGCCTCTTTGTAGCCGACTTCTTTAATATCTTCAATCGTTTCGACCGCAATACCGATATTGTATCCCGTTATTAATTTCAAAACTAAATGCTCGTAATCGTCGTTTTCTGCACGAGGTAATAGTATTCCCTCAAAATCACCGCGCGTGGTTTTTACTTTTGATTCGCTCCATACTCGAATATTAAACTTCTTGAGTATCTCCAGCGCGGCACCCTTATACCCTTTGAAAATATCAGTCATTTTTCAGTTCCTTTTTTACCAGAAGGTAAAGGTCTTTTAAAGGTATATTTCCTATCGCTAATTTCCGCAGTTGCCCCATTATCCATTTCAACGATGCTTCAGGTGCTTTGGATATTCTTATCTCATTAAATTTATTTTTTAAAATAGGAAGGTTCTCGAGAATTTCTTTTTCAGTTTTTGGTAAATAATTTATCATCGCCAGAGCCGATTCAAATTCAACATTCGGATGTTCATATACCAGCGGCAGCATTTCTTTGGCGATTTCCCAGGTCAGCTTCTTATCCTGAATATATTTTATCATACCATAGATTTTATTATAACTAAATCCACTGGTCCAGGAATGTTGTCCTTCAAGATATTTCAGTGATTGTCCCAAAAGAGCTCCGACAAAACGGGGCGAGACAGTGCTTTCATTGGTTATCTTTTCTATAACCGGAGCGAGATTGTTTTTCAATAGATAATGATAGGTATCTTCCGGAATCTGCCAGTTTTTGAATTGTTTAAAACGATCAACCACTTCAATTGGAAGATTGTTTTTTACTTTTTCTATATCTGAGTCATCAATAGATATTGGTGCCGAATCGGTATCGGGGTACATTCTATTTGGACCGGGTAAAACTCTTTCAAAAAGAGTTGTTCCATCGGCCAATGATTTTCGGGTCTCATTCGGAATACCCTCAAAAGCCATCAAACAGCGCTCTTCAACAATTTCAAGGGCGGTGTCGATATCTTCGCTCGGCCCCCAGATGATAAGCTGAGCATCGTTTTCTCCGGCATTCAGTAAATTCGTTACCGAATCGAATGAAAGAGGTGACTCCACCATTTCGGAATGATAAATATTCGGACGGTTCAGACAGGCGATAACTTTAATGCGGTCAGACAGTTCATTGGCAAACATCTGTCCTGGCTGAGTAAAGAATGATAAAATAGATTTAAATCCGGGCAAGTTGACAGCAGTGATACGTTTCTGTTGCTGCGCTATTTTTTTCAAAGGTGCCAGATCATTATTGAGCAGATTCAGGTCAATATCTTTAAAGGACAGTTTCCATTTATTTTTATCCGAAATTGATTTGGACAGTATCTTTTTTATCTCCAGCAATGCCTTCTGGCGAAATGCCTCGTTATGGGTCAATTCCGGAATCCAGCTGATATGCTGAACTCCTTTTATTTCAATCCGGGTCCCGCCGGTGATACTGACATTAACATCCTGACGACCTGCGCCAATTCCGGTACGGACCTTGCCGGAACTTCTGGCCAGAAAACGAAGATACTGTCCAGCCTCGGCCGCTTCATCAGGGGTAAGCATCTCAGGATAGGTCACCATTTCAATCAATGGTGTCCCCAGTCGATCAGTTGTATATATCCGCCAATGGCCAATATCGGAAACCTCGCGACAGGCATCCTCTTCAATACTCAGCTGAATAATGCCAATTTTTTTATTTTTAAGCGGTATCTCCCCTTCAATACCGACAATAGCGGTCCGTTGAAATCCGGTCGGGATAGAGCCGTCAAGATACTGCTTCCGCGTAATATGAAGTTCACCAACAATATTGGTCTTAAGCATCAGGGCAAGTTCAATGGCGATATCAAGCGCCTGACGATTTATCGGAAATGGCGGGGTATCATCGATATCATAGGTGCAGGCCGACTCATTTTTAATTCGATATATGATATTTTTTTTGGTTCTGCGCTCCATCAGCGCGGTGCCGTCATATTCTCCCATTTCGCTGAGAGTCGGGCGCATATGCCGGATAACCTCGGCGTCGTAATCGTCACCTTTTTGGAAAAGTCCAACCGGACAGCGGCAAAATAGCTTCTTTTCAGTTTTTAGCTGTTGATGAATCTCCAGCCCGCATTTAAAGCCTAGATCAGAATATGTCTTATCGGTCGCTTCAAGACGAGGAACATACCCAACCAGCTTTTTGGTCTTTTGATAATTATCTGCCGAATTAAAAGAGTCGCTCATATAATCAATTCAATTTAATTTCATAGTCTCCTGTTTCGGGCGCTAAAATACATCATTCTGCAAAATTCGCAACCTGATTTATGCAAAAAGGATAAGAAGTTGAATTTAATATAATCCCGTTTTTTGTTGCGATTTCCGGTTGGAAACCATTAATTACTACTAATCATAAATTTTTAAACATTGATTTACCAAGCTGAATAATTATGAGTTCGGAAAACGACGATAACGACAGAACCGAATCTTTTGTGCCGCTGACCAAAGGGACAAAAATCGGGCATTATACGATTATCTCCAAAATCGGTGCCGGTGGGATGGGTGAGGTATTTCTGGCTGAGGATACCAAACTAAAACGTCAGGTGGCACTTAAATTCCTGCCATATCATTTTGTCTCCGATGAAACCGCCAAAGCTCGGTTCAGACGTGAGGCGCAGGCGGCGGCGAAACTGAATCATCCCAATATTGTGACTATTTATGAAGTCTCGGAATATATGAATCGGCCATTTTTTGCGATGGAATGCTGTGACGGTAAACCTTTACGGGATATCATCAAAGAAATAGAGTTGAGCATTGATGACAGTATCAAGCTGACTATTCAAATCTGTGAGGGGTTAGAGAAGGCTCATCAAGCCGGGATTGTTCACCGGGATATTAAGCCATCAAATATTGTTGTGGATTCTGACGAACGACCCAAACTGCTTGATTTTGGTCTGGCAACTGTTCAGGGAACAGAGAAGTTGACCCAAACCGGTTCGACACTTGGAACAATCGGTTATATGTCACCTGAGCAGATTGAGGTAAAAGAGATTGATCATAGATCGGATCTGTTTTCTCTTGGCGTTGTTCTTTATGAAATGATAACCGGAAAATTACCGTTTAAAGATGATACAGAAGCCGGTACATTGAATTCCATTCTTAATGACAGTCCAGAGCCGTTATCAAGATATAAAAGCAATGTGCCTGATGAATTACAGCAAATAGTTACCAAGCTATTGGAAAAAAATCCGGCGTATCGGTATCAGTCTGCCGCCGGGGTTTTATCTGATTTGAAACGATTGTCTTCAAAATCTGTACAAACTGCAAAACCGGTAGATAAGTGGAACCGGTATGTTGTCCCCTCGGCTTTGGTTTTATTAATTGCAATATTTGTCATTTGGAAGTTTGCTTATAAAGATCATGTCCCTAATCATACCGATACAAAAAAAATAATGCTGGCTGTATTGCCGCTTGAGAATCTCGGTTCACCTGAGGATGAGTATTTTGCTGATGGTATTACTGAAGAAATTACGACAAATTTGGCGAAGCTTTCGGGGTTGGGTGTAATTTCGCGGACCAGTTCGATGCAGTACAAAAACAGCAATAAAAATCTTAAACAAATTGGGAAAGAACTAAAGGTTGATTTTATTCTTGAGGGGACTATTCGTTGGGATAAATCAAGTTCGGAAAACCGCGTGCGTATTAATCCGCAATTGATAAGAGTATCTGATGATATGCATCTTTGGGCGGAAAGTTATGAGGCGGTGCTCAATGATGTCTTTGGATTACAATCTTCAATTGCACGGGAAGTGGTGACGGCACTTGACATAACTCTTCTCCAAAAAGAAAATGATGTGATTACGCAGAAAAATAAAATTGATCCTGTCGCTTATGATTATTATTTACGAGGGAAACAATATTACACAGTAGATCGTCCCCAACGCACTCAGATTGATCTGGCAATAAAAATGCATGAGAAGGCGATTGAAACCGCATCTGATTTTGCGCTTGGATATGCCGAACTTGGAGCGATCCATGCCGAAATTTATTGGGCGAATATTGATCCATCTCCGAAACGTTTGGATACTGCCAAATACTATATAGATAAAGCAATTGCTCTCGCACCCAATTCATCTGAAGCGCACCAGGCTCTTGGTTGGTATTATTATCATGGCCTTTGCGATTTCGACCGGGCGGTTGAAATATTCAAACATGTCCTGAAGCTTTATCCAAATAATAGCCTGGCTATGGCAAGTATTTCCTGGGTGTATCGTCGTCAGGGGAAATGGGATGAGGCAATTGAATTGTTAAAGCAGGCGATTCACCTTGATCCGAGAAAATCTACGTATCGGTTTGAACTAGGACTTACCCTGGCACAAAGAAGAAACTATGAAGAGGCATTGGTAAATTTTAATCTGGCCATCGACCTGCAACCCGATAATTATTGGGCTTATCTAATGAAATCATTTACGTTGTTAAACCAAACAGGCGATGTCTCACAATCAAAACGAGTTATTGAGCAGGCGCTGGCAAATTGTGGAAGATACCCGGCACTAACGTTTTTTGAAACTTACTATAATTTGATTGACCGCAACTATGAAAAAGCCTTGAGCCTGATTGGTGCACCCGGCGAAATATATTTATGGCAGGATATTGGAGGATTTGATTATTATTATTTTAAGGGTGCGACTTATAGATATATGAAAAATGAGAATATGGCACTCATTTACTTCGATTCGGCTCGGGTGATTCTTGAGAAATTGGTCTCGGAAACGCCCAATTCGGCTCCTTATCTTTCCTCCCTTGCCAAAATTTGCGCCGGTCTGGGGCGTAAAGACGACGCAATTAGTACAGCCAGACGGGCTATTGAAATTGAGCCAATCAGCGTTGATGCTATTAATGGTACCGACTATATTAGAGATATTATAATTGTTTATGCCGGAGTTGGTGAGTTTGATCTGGCATTTGATCAGCTGGATTATCTTTTGCAGATTCCGTCAATGTATTCTATTAACTGGGTTAAAATAGCCCCGGAGCTTGTCCCTCTCCATGACCACCCACGGTTTCAGGAGTTGATAAAAAAATATGAGAAAAAAGAAAATTACTAATATTATTCAGTTAGGCGGTATTTATGGGATTGGTTAATCTAAATGAATTACCGGCATTGGAAATCGCTCCGGGAATTGTCGGGCGAATAGTCACCGCCAATACTTTCACAGTCGCGCATGTCAGCATCAAAGAAGGATCGCTTTTACCTGAACATGCTCATTATCATGAACAGGTGGTAAATGTCACCGAAGGCGAACTAGAGCTTACTGTTGAGGGAACTACTCATATCCTTAAGCCGGGAAAAGTAATGGTGTTACCCCAAAATGTTCCTCATTCAGGCAAAGCTCTGACTGATGTCAAGGTTGTTGATGTCTTTCATCCGGTTCGTGAGGATTTCCGCGGCGCCAATTTTGGCGGATATGGAAACAAGAAATAGCCAATTAACTGTTATTTAGTATCAAAATATACTCTCCAAAAATTAATACAATATATTGGGTGAATCCCACAGTTTTATAATTTACCCAATATTTACTGTCTATTTGCCCCTATCCTCTTAAATAACACTAATTTCAATCTATTGTTGCTCTATGGCTTACGACATTACAAACAACACTAATTTTGTCATATTATTTTGGCATCAGATATGCAAATCAATTTAGCAATGATAACAAAATTTTGATAATAATGAGGTATAGAAGAATGGAAAAAATGAAAAATAAGCTTATCAATAATCAAAAAGGATTGGGACTACTTGAAGTGATGGTCTCGATGCTGATTATCACAATCGGTATTTTAGGCATAGCTCCGCTGATTGTGTTGTCAATTGAGGAAAACGTGATCTCGGAAGATTATTCGAATGTTTCCAATATGATCAATGAGGAAATTGAATACTATCAGGCTCTGGATTCATTGCCTACTCCTCCTTATGTTAAAAATGAGACAAATATCGAAGGAAAGTATGCGCAGGTAACTTATATTGATGACCATGCTTCTGATTCTCTTGTCCCGAATGGATTGTATCGGGTAAAAATTGATATTGCCTGGCAGGATCATCAGGAAGTAAATCGTTCCAATTCCATCTCAACATATATAATACCTAATTAAATGTGACAGAGGATTATAACATGAAAATAATTAAAACCCATTCCGGATTTACCCTGATTGAGATGCTGGTATCAATGCTGCTTACAGGTATTATGGTTACCAGCGTCTTCGAGTTTTATGTTTCAATGCATAATCAAACGATGGTTCAGGACGAAATATCGGAACTTCAGCAAAATTCCCGTGCCTGCATCATTGACATCACAAAAACATTACGGATGGCCGGATTTAAAATAGGAACCCATGCGCCATATTTAATTAATGGTGATAGCCTGTATGTTTTTTACAATGATACCCAACTGGTTGACACCATTCTCTATTATCTCTCGCCGCATCCCGATTATGACCTTCAGGGAGAATATGCGGATGAAATGCAGGGCAGCGAAGGCGCCGGAAAGCCTAATCAGCTAATGAAAAAGGTAAATAGTAATAGAGCAACCGTGTTTTCAGACTATGTGCTGGATATTAATTTCACGCAGGTTAATCCATCAACAATAGAAGTTTCCATTACAACCCAAGCATCAAAACCTGACGAAGATTATAGTGAGAATCACGGTTTTCGGACATATCAGGCAGACGAACATGTTTTTCTCAGGAACATATAGAGACGAGGAGGCAAAAATGAAATTCAATAACGAAAAAGGATCTATTCTTCTAATATCTCTTTCATTGATAACTATGCTGACAATGATTGGGATGTTTGCGGTCAATAGAGCTACTACTGATGTTGACTTGGCTTTCAATAAGCTGCACGCCGATGAAACATTTTATATTGCTGAGGCCGGTGCCAAACAGGCGGTCTATGAACTTAAGCAAGATAGATTCTGGCGGACAGGCTTCACCGACGAAAATTTTGGCGGCGGTTCATTTACGGTAACCGTAATAGATAGCAATATTGATCCTGCTTTGATTGACACTATGATTATTCTTTCCGATGCCTTAACTACTCATGCGCAGGCAAATATTGAAATCACATTATGGCCCAAACCATTTAATCCGTTTCAACATGCCATGTTTGGCGATGACACGGTAGCGATTAAAAATGGTTTTATTACTGATTCATATAACTCTGACTCCGGCTATGCAGCATCAAAACTTGACAGCTCCGGAAGTGCCGGTTCTAATGGCACTATCCAGGTAGAAAATGGTGCCATTGTTGGAGGTGATGTAGTGACATCCTTGGCTGGTGGCGCCGAAGTTCACCCTGGAGCAATTGTTACCGGCGATGTAGCCGATGATTTTCCGGAAATAGATATCCCTCCGATACCAGAATCAGAATTTTTGTGGGCCGAAGCCAACAATACCGCACCGGGCGGGTTATCTGGAAGTTATACATACAATATGGCCACCGGTGATATTTCTCCCAATGGACATCTGGTTTT
>JAUVBC010000209.1 GCA_030591405.1 Candidatus Zixiibacteriota bacterium | reverse complement strand
GTAGAATATTGCCCTCTTATAATTATCCATATATATTGTGCTATGGCAAAAAAAATGAAAATAGCAATTCTCGGCTATGGTACTCAGGGGCAGGCCTGGGCCAAGAATTTTCTGGATTCAGACTGTGAAATAATAATCGGGCTTCCGACCAAATCCAAATCTAGAAAGTTAGCCCAAAAAGATAAAATAAAGGCGATAACAACAACCTCTCGCGCTGTCAAAGAAGCCGATATCGTTATTTTTGCATTTCCGGATCATCTACATGGCAGCATCTTTGAAAAAGATATTAAATCAAATTTAAAAGAAAGTGCCGCGCTGGTTTTTCTCTGCGGTTATTCAATTCATTTTAAGGCAGTTGTTCCACCCTCAGATAGCGATATTATTCTTCTGGCACCACTGGCACCGGGGTCGGCGGTTAGAGAAGCATATCTGAGTAACAAACCGATTGGTTTTTTCCATAGTATTTTTCAAAATGGATCAAGTGATGCTGAGAAAAAACTAAAATATCTAATAAAGAATCTTAAAATTCATAAGAAGGCTTTAATTAAAACAACTTTTAAAGATGAAGCGATTGGTGATATCTTTGGTGAACAAGCGGTTCTCTGCGGCGGGTTGACACAATTGATAAAATCTGGTTTTGATACCCTGGTTGAATCGGGACTGTCTTCGGACAAAGCCTATCTTGAAGTCGCCTACCAGCTTGATCTGATTGTTGATTTGATAAAAAAATTCGGTATCGAGGGGATGTATCAAAGAATCTCTGTTGCTGCCAAATACGGCTCATACCTTTCCGGCCGAAAAATTATTGATAATTCGGTGAAAAAACGGATGAAAGAAACGCTTGATGAAATAAAAAACGGTAGTTTTGCCAAACAATTAAACAAGCTTACTCCTGAAAAAATTAATAAGCTTAATAAAAACTTGAAAAAAATGACGACACCATCGTTTGAAAAATCAGTTCGGAAATTTACTGGCAAGTAATCAGCTCCTCCAGATTTAAAATTTATAAGGAATTTAAAAATGAAAATTGAAAAAGAATTTTTATTGATAATTAAATCATCGATTTTTGGTGATAGCGAACCTGATCTTGGCGAAAAACTGATGAAATCAATGCTGACAATGTTCTGGGAATCGGAATCACTTCCGGCCCGAATAATATTTATGACCAGTGGAATATTTCTCACAACTAATAATTCTTATGCCGAGGAAATTCTGAAGAAATTTCAGGAAGCCGGGGTTACAATTTTATCATGTGGAACCTGCCTCGAATATTATGATAGAAAAGATAGGTTGATAATTGGTTCCGAAACCAATATGAAAGATAGCGTTAGGGCGATGCTCGAATTCAAAAAAGTCGTGACCCTTTGATGCGCCTTCAGAAACCGATTTCTGACGGAATTTAGATTTGTTGGGCAGTCGTCTTCGACTCCTGCCATCCTAACTTTTTTGTTGATTATTTCCTGCTATCCAGATTTCTTTAATAGGTTCAGTAACTTTAAAATGAATACAATAGGTGGTGATATATGAGTAAACCGGCTGTCTGGATAATTATCGCGATTGTTATAATACTTCTCGCTGTTTTATATTTTGATATTTTTAATCTGACCTTTAGCAAGGAAAAAGCGTTTGCCTCAATCATCCATTACGAAGATGCCCGCTGGATCTCTGATAAGCTGACTAATTACCTCTCGGAACCTGATCCAGAAATCCGGGCCCGCGCCGCTCTGGCTGTCGGAAGAATCGGCAATTCCGAAGGGGCCGCATTACTGTTTGAAATGTTGGGCGATTCGGTCGAATCTGTCGCCGAAACGGCGGCGTTTGGAATCGGCCTCTCTGGCGACAAGGAATATGCTGACAAACTGCTTGGTGCCTGTGAAAGTTTCCCGCCGCCATTACAGGCGGTAATCATTGAAGCGGTCGGACGGTTGAGCGATTCAACGATGCCCGAAATTTCCTGGGAAATTTCCCGATATTTAGATCATACCGATTTTCGTGTTCGTGAGCAGGCGGCCTATGCACTCTGGCGTGCCGGGGGTAAAATGTATGGCGAACAACTCGAACAGATTTGTCTGACCGATCCGGTCCGACCTGTCCAGATAGCTGCTTTATACTCACTTTGCCGGATGGGAATTGCCGAGACAGCCGCCGCTTACGAAGAATGGTTGCCCGATTCGGATCCGTTTGTCCGGTCACTGGCGATACGAGGTCTGTCGCTTGGTAAAGATGATGCACAAACCAGGTTGGTTGCCTCCGGTCTTAACGACCGCGATAACAATGTAGTCTCGCAGGCGGTGGCGTCGCTGGGTGAGATCGGGACTTACCGCGCAATAAATTACATCATGGGTCTCTATCCGAATCTTACCGATGAAAAAATAAAAACACAAATTCTCGGTATTTTGGGCCGGCTCAAAAACAGCGCGGCGGTCGATTATGCACTGGCCGATATTCATGACAGCGCCAGCGCCAATATTGTTGGCGAGGTGATCGTTTATCTGGCCAAAGTTGATTATGTTGAAATAGTTCCCTTGTTAGATTCTATTGCCGTTACCAGTGATCCCCATCTTAATGTCAAGATTGCCGAAGCTCTGGTCGAAATCGGAGGTGAGACAGTCAAACCGAGGCTTGTTTCACTTTTTAATGACAGCTCAGCAATGGTCCGAGCGGCTGCTTTTGATGCCTTGTCAATGTTTGATACAATCAATATTGATTATTATATCAGAAAGGCATTCAACGACAGCGACTATGTCGTTTGTGCCAGCGCGATTGATAAAATCGGCGAACTCCAAAAAATTCGAATGCTCCCGCAGTTGATGACAATTATCAGTATGCACGATCTGGCCAAAACCGATTTGAAACGATCGGTTATTGACGCCACCGGTAAATTTATTCCGGGACCATCCGATTCACTGGCTGAGGAAATTTTGTATCAGGGACTTATGGATTACGATTATTTGGTTAGTAAGGATGCTGCCGAAATCTATAAAGAGAAACTGGGACAGGATAGAAATTCCTATGCCAGTAAACCTTACGCCCGAATTGGCGAACGCAAAATAAAATCGCTTATTGAACACTACAAAAACAATCCCCATGCAATTATTTCAACAAAATATGGCGATATAGAAATCGAACTGTTTTTTGATGTTGCTCCGCTGACTGTATTTAATTTTATCACTCTGGCTAATCGCGGTTTTTATGATAATCTTATTTTTCACCGGGTTATTCCTAATTTTGTGGTGCAGGGCGGCGACCCAAGAGGTGATGGCTGGGGAGGACCGGAACATTCAATCAGATGTGAATACAGCAACCTAAGTTATAACCGCGGGGTTGTTGGAATCGCTCATTCCGGTAAAGATAGTGGTGGCTCGCAGTTTTTTATTACACTTTCGGCCCAGCCGCATCTTGATGCCCGCTACACTGTGTTTGGTAATGTGCTTTCCGGGATGGATGTCGTCGATAAGATCAACCGGGGTGATACGATCTATACGGTAAGTATCATCGAACAGGAAGATAAAGAGGGCAAGTAAAACTATATCGATCAATTGTCTGAATAGTACAAAATGAAACAAATATTATTTGTGGAGGGTAGATGAAAACCAAAACAATTTCGATTGAGATGGCGCCTGATCTTAATATAATTTTTGGGATGTCACATTTTATAAAAACGGTTGAGGATTTGTATGAAGCTATTTCCGGGATATCAACTACGGTTGAATTTGGAATAGGTTTTTGTGAGGCCTCTGGTCCCTGTTTGATTCGATCCGATGGTAACAACGACGAACTTACTAAACTCGCCGAGCAGCAAGTCTATGATATCGCCTGCGGGCATACTTTTGTTATTTTTATGCGCAATGCCTACCCGATTAATTTTCTGCCCCGTATCAAAATGATTCCCGAGATTGTTTCGATTTTTTGTGCCACAGCTAACCCGATTGAAATTATCATTGCCGAAACCAATCAGGGGCGGGGTGTGATTGGCGTCATTGACGGCTTTATGCCAAAAGGTATTGAAACTATCGATGATAAAGAAAAACGTCATAAATTTTTGCGTGATATCGGGTATAAACGGTAATAAATTTTTATAAACGGCTCATTTCCATATCCTTACAGCGAAATGGGCCACCACTGGTGGATATCGGTTTTGTCATTGTACATTTTCATAAATTCTCTGTAACTTGTTCAGTTGCATTTGAATACAATGAAATGGGTTCGTTTTGTCATTTTTCACTTTTTAAATATTCTTCTTTGTTATCTGTTAAGATTTTTTTCGTTTTTTTTATTTCCTCCTGTAACTGAAGGCTTTTGAGGAGATGATAGGTGCGGGTCAATTGTTTATCAAGGCGCATTTCGTAACGTAAAATATTGGCGTTGAGTTCAAAGTGCGGGATAATTTGGGCCCCAACATAATTTGATCGCGATCGTGAAATTTTGACGCGGGTTTCCTGAGTGTCATCAGGATAGTCCGGGTCGGGTGGAAGTTCGGGAATTTGACGCAGTTGGTTGGAAAGGTTCTTGTAATAACTGCTATTTTCAAGCGAGTCTAACTGACGATTGATGATGGAGGTCTCGGCGATAATTGCCCGGCGTGAGCGCCAGAGGCAATTGGCGATTTTGCGAACAAGATATTCCTGGGAGCGGGTGGTCGGGTTGTGTTCATCATAGAGCGACTGAAGAAGTTCTTCATATTCGGCGGGATTTTCTTTGAAAGAGAGCGAATTGATGACGGTGTCGCGGGAGTGGAGACCGTGCTTGATCGAGTTTTGGGCCGATACCTGTTTGCCTTCGTCTGTTTTTGGCCCGGATGATTTTT
>JAUVBC010000253.1 GCA_030591405.1 Candidatus Zixiibacteriota bacterium | reverse complement strand
GTAGCTATTGTACCATCGACTTTCAACCTGAGTCAGAACTATCCAAATCCGTTTAATCCGACAACAACGATTCAGTTTTCGTTGGAAACTAAATCATACACGCAGCTTTCGATATATAATATTCTGGGACAAAATATTTACAGTATTATAAATGAAGAATTGCCAGCGGGGAATTATTCGATTATCTGGGATGGCACTGATAATAATCGTAAAAAAGTTTCTTCGGGAATATATTTTTATCGAATCGAAACGGAAAGTTTTTCGGCGACCAGAAAGATGGTTCTGTTAAAATAGAACTTAGTTAATATTTATTCGCAGGCGATTCGCCAATTTGTGTAATTGCACGGCGGCAGGCCCGATTTATATTTGTAATTGATCAGCAAAACGACGTCGAGAATATTCACGAAACAGTCGCAGTTAGAATCACCCGAGCAGATTCCTTCAGGAATGGGTGATGGTCCATCTTTATATTTGTAGTTTATTATATAAACAACATCGAGAATATTTAGACTGTTATCGTTATTGGCGTCTCCGGGAAAACACTGTTCCTCATTTTCTGGTATGTATTTGCAGTTTATACTATAATAATTATTTTTGTGAGGGATACAAGGCTTATTTTATCTTTAAATCCATTATCAAATATCTCTTTTTTGTCATTATGGTTATAATTCGGTGTTTGATTTAATAAAACGAATAATAATTTTATAAATTCTCAATTATTTGTAATCAGATTTTAATAAATGATGTCATTTCTTTGTTGTCTAATGCGGAATCTGTCCCAAATATCACTTGACAAAACCTCGGGAGTGATATTATTGTAGGAAAAGTTTGTGAATATTTTAACAAGCTCGATATAGTGACGGAAATAAAACTATATGACGTGCAATATATTAGGTTAAATCTTCGAGGAGAACAATATGGCTGAATTTAAACCGGTTGAAGGCCAGATCAAAGCCGACACGCTGGTTGTTGGTGGTGGTATTGCAGGAATTACCACAGCTATTGAAACCGCCGAAATGGGTAAAAAGGTTATTTTACTGGAACGTCTTCCTTATCTTGGAGGCAGAGTTGCTCGTATTCATCAATACTTCCCAAAACTTTGTCCCCCAACCTGCGGTATTGAAATCAACCTGAAACGAATCAGAATCAACCCCAATATCAGAGTGCTGACATTAGCTGAGGTTGAATCAATTTCAGGAACACCTGGTAATTTCGAAGTAAAGATCAGGCAAAATCCTCGTTATGTTAATGAAAAATGCACTGCCTGCGGCGAATGTGAAAAGGTATGTGACATTGAACGTGACAATGACTTTAATCATGGGTTGGATAAAACCAAAGCAATTTATCTGCCTTACGCCATGGCCTATCCTCCTCAGTATGTTGTTGATCCAAAATATGCCGGTGACGAAGGTATGAAAAAATGTGTTGATGCTTGTGATTATGACGCGATTGATCTAAACATGCAGGCCAAAGAAGTTTCGGCAACGGTTGGCGCGGTTGTCTGGGCAACCGGCTGGAAACCTTATGACGCATCCAAAATTGACAATCTCGGATATGGCCAATATAAAAATGTGGTGACTAATGTCATCGTGGAAAGACTCGCATCACAGAACGGGCCAACTGAGGGCAAAATTGTGCGTCCCTCGGATCAGAAAGAAATCAAATCAGTCGGATTTGTTCAGTGCGCCGGCTCCAGAGATGAAAATCATCTGCCATACTGCTCGGCGGTTTGTTGTCTCGCTTCAATGAAGCAGGCGACCTATATTCGCTCCCAGTATCCGGAAGCTGATGTTCATATTTTTTATATCGATGTCCGCTCACCGGGTCGTATGGAAGATTTTTATACGAAAACCCAGGAAGATAAAAAAATACATTTCCATCGAGGCAAAGTTGCTAAGATCAGCGAAAATCCAACAAATGGCAATCTGATTCTTGAAGCGGAAAACACACTGACCGGAGAAATTGTCAAGACCGAGGTAGAACTGGCGGTATTGGCAACCGGAATGGTGCCTAATACATCTGTTGATGCACCACCTCTGGATACGCCGCTTGATAAATTCGGCTTTATTGCTCCAAATTCAAAGACAGGTATCATTGGTGCCGGGGTTTCTTCGCGACCACAGGATGTTGCCATCACCGTGCAAGAAGCTACGGGGGCGGCCATGAAAGCAATTAACATCGGGATGGGGAGGTAAATCATGGAACCAAAAATTGGAGTATATATCTGTAAGGGCTGTGACATTGGTAAGTCTGTTGATGTTGACAAGCTGGTTGAAATGGCGAACGGTAATGCCGATGTGGCTCTATGTAAATCACACGATATTTTATGCGGAGCCGAAGGTCTGGAACTAATCAGAAACGATGTCGGAAGCGAAAGTTTGAATCGGGTTGTGGTCGGTGCCTGCTCGCTTCGGGTTTTCCCCGAACTATTTGAGTTTGGAAAAGATGTTCTGACTGATCGTGTTAATCTTCGCGAGCAAGTGGTCTGGTGTCATCCAGCCGGTGACGAAGATACGCATACATTGGCCGAAGATTATATCAACATGGGAATCGCCAAAGTTAAACATACCGCACCGCCGGAGCCGTTGATTGAAGAAATAAGTAAAGATATCCTTGTTATCGGGGGCGGCATGACCGGAATGAATTCGGCCATAGCTGCTGGAGATGCCGGTTATAAGGTTACGTTGGTTGAAAAAGAGGATAAATTAGGTGGCTGGGCTACGAAGTTCAACACAGTTTTTCCGAAAAACCCGCCATACCATGAAATGGAAGATTCCTGTTGCGATAAGCTAATTAGCGAAATCGAAGCCCATGAGAATATTACTATACATAAATCAACAACGATCGCAAAAACATCCGGTCAGCCGGGACAGTTTAAAGTTTCGTTGCAAAATGGCAGTAGTACATCGGATATAACGGTTGGTGCAATAATTCAGGCCAGCGGCTGGAAACCTTATGATAAGAAAAAGCTGGGACATCTTGGATATGGGACTTCCCCTGACGTAATAACCAATATCGATATGGAAGAGATGGTTGCATCTGGTGAATTGAAACGGCCATCTGATGGCAAACCGGTCGAATCGGTTGCCTTTATTCAATGTGCCGGTTCCCGCGATCAGGATCATCTCCCCTATTGTTCAGTGGTCTGTTGCCGGGTTTCATTAAAGCAGGCGAAATATGTCCGCCAGATGAATCCTGATGCCAAGGTTTATGTCATCTACAAAGACCTACGTTCTCCGGCTCAGTATGAAGCATTTTATGCCAAGGTTCAGGATGATGATGGTATCTTTCTGACCAAAGGTGAAATAGCAGGAGTAGCTAAAGAAGATGATGGCAGAATGTCGGTTGACGTCGAAGAAACTCTGCTGGGCGAAGACATTAAAATCACGGCCGATATGATTGTCCTGGCTACCGGTATGGTACCTTCTACCAAAGTTGACGAAATCGGCGAAACCGATACGGAAACAACTGAGGAGCCAGCCGAAGGTGGTGACGGAAAACTCGAAGATGGGAAAAAAGCTGCCGCAGGTGCAGAAATGGGAGCTCAGATATTGAACCTGACTTATCGTCAGGGAACCGATCTGCCGACTTTGAAATACGGTTTCCCGGATTCGCATTTTATCTGTTTCCCATACGAAACCAGAAGAACCGGAATCTACGCAGTTGGTGCTGTCAGAGCACCAATGGATATGGCAACCAGTGAGAACGACGCCTATGGTGCATCTTTAAAGGCGATACAGGCAATAGAATCAATTTCCGAGGGCAAGGCAGTTCATCCCCGCTCCGGCGATATGACTTATCCTGATTTCTTCATGCAAAGATGTACTCAATGCAAACGATGTACTGAGGAATGTCCTTTTGGATCACTCGATGAAGATGAAAAGGGAAATCCGCTTCCCAATCCGCTAAGATGCCG
>JAUVBC010000001.1 GCA_030591405.1 Candidatus Zixiibacteriota bacterium | reverse complement strand
ATTACAGCTTTTATGAGAATTATTATCGCATAAAACTATCAAGGAGGATAAAATGAGATTTGGTATTAAATCGATAATTCTTATTGCTTCGTTGCTGTTGCTAACCGCTGGCCCAATCTATTGTCAGGAAGATGAAACAGAATCGTATTTTGGTATTCAACCGCGCACTTTAATTGATGCCCCAACCGCCTGGACTCTCCCCCGTGGTTGCTTTGATTTATCACTGAGGGTCTTTCCTAATGGTGGCATTATTGGAGCAACTAATATTGGCCTTTCCAGCCGATTTATGCTGGGAATTTCGTATGGCGCCGAGGCTATTATCGCCAATACCGGAGCAAATTGGAACCCTAACATCGAATTTAATGTGAAATTGCGCCTGATTGATGAGGCATATTATCTGCCAGCTATTGCGGTCGGTTTTACATCTCAAGGGTATGGCTCCTATGATGACGCAAAGAAGCGTTACGCTTACAAATCCAAAGGCTTTTATGCGGTTGCGACGAGGTCATTATACTTGTATAATTTATCTCTCGGTGGGCATTTCGGAGTCAATTTCACTATGGAAGATGATGATGGCGATAACGAACCATCCTTCTTTTTCGGTATCGATACCCAATTTAATAACGATGTCGCCATCATTGCCGAATATGATTTGGCGCTAAATGATGACAAAGGTGGGAATGATTTTGGTAAGGGTCGCGGTTATTTAAATTTAGGCATAAAATGGCTTTACTCCGAGAATCTTGAGTTAGAAGTGGTTTTGAAAAATCTTCTGAATAATCGGGAAGAATCGGATGTTACATCATTTGGCCGTGGCTTGCGTATTACCTACGTTGAGTATTTTTAGAAAGAAACTATTTTGGAGGCATATAATATAAATGCGTAAAATAATCACACTGATATTGGCGATTTTATTCCTCACTCTGATGATTTCCGGCTGTTATACGATCCTCCAGCATCCCGATTCTGAAGCTCATTATGCGGCCGAAGATTATCAGGCCGATTGCCTCGGCTGTCACGCTGAATACCATGAATACCCGTATGGTTATTTTTATGGAAATTATCCCGATTACTGGTGGTCCAATCCGCGCTGGGGACAGTACTATGCTTACCCCTGGTGGTGGGATAACTATTGGTATGACGGCAATAATCAACATGCGCAAAAAAGCAATGATGAAAATCCCTCACTCCGTTCAACGAGCGGGAAAAAAGTGGAACGGCGCGAAACCTTAAGACCGCCTTATTCGATTGGTACAACCAATATTAGTCGTTCAAGCGGCGGCGGGGATGTAGGTGCCAGCGGTTCCACCGTTAAAACATCTGATCAGGAGCAACAACCGACCGACAACCCCAATAATACGAAAGAAAAAGAAGAGAAAAAAGAGGATAAAAAGGCACCACGGCGTGGCGGAGGAAGATCACGATGAAACAACCTGTTCAAATGACTATAAAGATTTTACTTTGTTTTGTTTTAGTAACTAGTATTTCTTCCGCTGAATATATCGAGCAGGTTGAAGAGATAACTGCCGGGAATTTCTTTGGGTATGGCGCCCGCCAGATGGCGATGGGGGGAGCCGGTATTATGGCGATTGATGGTGCCGCACTCTTTTATAACCCGGCGAATCTGGCCAGAATTCCTCGTATTGAATTTAATTTTGGATTGTCAAATCAAAAGTATACAAACAAATCATCGGTTCGGCCAATCAGAAAAGAAGTCGATTATAGCGGAGCAGTCCCTCAGGACAGCACGCTCTCTCCCCGTTTCGATGGTTATCTTCCATCTCTTAATTCTGCGGAAAACTCTAAAACAAATACTCGGATAAATTCAGCTATTATTACTATCCCCTATCCGACTTATCGTGGTTCGATGGTCGTTAGTATCGGGATGACAAGAGGTGTAAGCTTTGACCGGCTTTTCAAATTAAATCATATCGACACCTCGGCGACCGGAGATATTATTGCTCTTGGTAATGTATTCCAGTCAGGTGCTTTGACACAATGGGGCGCCGGGATAGGAATTGATTTATCTCCCAAGATTGCTTTTGGCGGTGCCTTATATCTTTATACCGGCAAGCATAATTACAATTGGGAATATGCTCTCGATTCACTTGATCTCCTTTCGTATCAAGCCGAAGATCTTATTGTTGATACATATCTTGGTTATAATTTAAAAATGGGTCTTTCGATACGGATAAACCACGCCATTGCTCTCGGGATGGCAGTGGAAACCCCTCTGACCCTAAATATTGAAGAAGAGTACAATGGATTTGAAATAATTAATAATTCCCTTTTTTCATATTCTGATTATACCGAGTATGAAGTCAAAAAACCGTTTGTTTTATCGGGTGGTGTTTCGGCTCAATTCAATAATACGACCTTGATGGCCGATTTTGATTACACCGATTGGAGTCAGCTTGAATATAGTGACAATGTTAATATGGAAATATTCAATGATAATATAAGATCATATTATATTGAAGTTGTCAGAGTCCGACTCGGTGGCGAATATGTTTTCCCCGAACTTGGATTATCGGCAAGAGCCGGATATTTTCGCGACCCGCTTCCGATTAAAGACAGCTTTATTAATCGGAATCGAAGCGGCTTCACTTTGGGATTGGGTTTATTGATAGATCAGGTGATGACAATTGATCTCGCTTATGTGCATGGTTCCTACGAACGAAATTCTGATTTTATATATGCAAGTGAGTATGATGAAACTGATCCGGAAAATCCAATTCTAACCGGAACTCATAATCTTATTGTTGACGAAGAAATCTCATACAATAGATTATTTTTAACTGCGGCATATAGATTTTAATAATTTTTTGATTATCTGATACAAATTAAAAAGGCGACCAACCGGCCGCCTTTTTATTCTATTGACATTTCTGGCTTTTTGAGTAATTTAAATACATAAATATGATTTGTGAAAGCGTTTTTATGAAATCAACTTTTATTATAATAATCGCGATATTCTTTCTATTCCAGAGTAGTTCTGCCGGTGCGGCCACGCATGAGATAGGTTTTGGGGCATCTTATTTAAATCAAAATGATGAATTCAAAAAAGGTTTAGGAATCAATATCCATTATGATTTTTCACCTAAAAACTTCTTGGCATTAAGAACTACGGTCAGCGGTGATTTTTTAAATAGAAATATCTTTATATATGGCGGCGATGGCTACAATGTAACAGGTTCTTTCAGTGCCGAGATAAAATATTTTATTTTATCTATAGAAGAATCAACGCTATTTAAAACTACATTAAATAAATTTGAACCATATATCGGATTTGGGATCAGTTATTCAATTTATAATCATAAAATGGATAATAATAATATTTATGGTCTAATTGAAAATTCATTCGGGTTAAATATTCACGGCGGTTTTAAATATCCATTAACACCTATACTCTTTACATATGTCGAAGCAAAATATACTATGTCAATTAATTCTACTGACAAAATAGTAGGTTATACTTACTACTCTTATGAAGGCGACATCGTTGATATAAGTTATCTTTCTGATGGAAATATAAATCTGAATAGATTGGAAATCCACGCCGGATTATCTTTTAGATTGTAATTTAACTATTAACAATTTTGTATCATTTCATAGGTTATGGGTATATGAACCACTCTAGAAACTTTAAAAATCTCGGTTTTATAGTTATTTCTTTAACCTTCTTCTTATTCAATCTTAGCACAGCAGAAATAGCTCTTCATGAAATTGGTATTGGACCCGTATTATCATCACCGAATGACAATGTTAAGAAAGCTTTTGGCATCGACGTTCATTATGATTATACTTTCCACCCATCAATCATATTAAAACTCTCAGTTGGCGGTCTTTTTTCAAAGACAAAAACAAATTTTTTAACTGAAGGTAGCTATTCATTAATTAGCGTCGAAGAATCAATTCTATATAGAATAACCAGCGGCAAACTCGAACACTACATAGGCATTGGCCTAGGTTATTATATAATAAATCATAATATGAGTACATTTGTGAAGAATTATTTATTTCTCGAAGGTTATTAAAGTGATGAAGAAGTTGAAAATAAGCCCGGACTAAATTTTCGCGCTGGCTTTAAATATCCAATTTCCCCCAAAATACTGACTTACATTGAACTGAAATATATTTTATTAAGTTCTAAGGCCTCAGCTATTCTAACGGAACCCGGAAGTGTAGTTTCTTTAACTGCAAGCGATGATCTCATAATGAACACTTTAGCTATACATGCCGGATTATCATTTAGATTGTAATGGATATTTTACTTCGGAATCAGAAAAATATTTTATATCTTTTCCCAGCGATTTAATATCAGCTTAAGAAATTCTTCCATTTTGGCAAATACTTTCGCCTGATACTGTTTCGCCTTGGCGGCATCGTAATCCGGGATGCCCTCATTCTCTTTGTATAATAATATCGAACCGGGAATCGGATATATCTTTGCACCCGGTTGATAAAAATATGCCATATCATCATCATATAATGATTTATTCACCAACGACTCGTCCACCGCCTGGACCATTGAGGCCTCATCTTGCGCACCATGTCCCCCATGCTCGCCAAAAAACTCCTGAGTCATTTCGGCACAAATATCCCACCAATTAATTACCGCTATTTTGGTAAGAGTCTGTCTGTGAAATCTTATAGCGATTTCGCCAAGAGCTTTATCATTGCCACCATGACCATTGAGAACAATTACTTTAGCAAATTTATTATCACTGAATGATTTTAGGATATCAAACATATAGTTAATAAAACTATCGGACTCAACAGTGATTGAACCGGGATGGCCATAAAGCGATTTGGTAATTCCATAATTAACAGTTGGTGCAATCAAAGCATTGATTTTATCGGCCAGATATTCGGCCAGTGATTCCGGTATAATATTATCGGTTCCCAATGCTGCTGCACCATGCGCCTCGACGGTCCCGACCGGAAGTAAAATCGTATCGATTTTATCAGGAATGATTTGTTGAATATCTTTCGTCGTCAGACGTTGTAATTGCCTCTGTTTCAATCCGGCTGCCTTTCGGCTACTCTTTGCAAAACCATTTCAGTTTCCCGGGCAGAAATTTCATCACCTTCCAAACGGTATTGATTGATATCGCGGATAAGATATTCGAGATCTTCGGGATGTTCCACCGCATACCATAACTCAAGTTCCGACCAGGTTAATCCTTGTTCGCGGAAACATCCGACAACCTCAGAATATATATTGGGTGAGCGCCAGTCATGGGCCGACAGTTCAACATGATATCCGCCGGATAATCCAATTAGATAGTACCGCCCTTCAACCGTCGGGCCAAAAGCTGCGTCAGATTTCTGAAGAAGCTTTAATGCAGTCTTGATCGAACTTTCTTTTAAAGTTGGAGTTCTACTGCCAATTAAAAGAACATGTTTGTAGCCATCGTCAAAACACTTTTTAAAGACTCTCTCCATCTTAACTCCCCACCGTTCGGCGGGTAGAGAAGTGATTTTTAATTCATTGATCAAATTGCTTGATTTTTTTCCCTTAAGTTTGGTGCGGAGATAATCAAGTATAGTAGTTACGGATTTTTTAGTCCCCGGAAAGTCACCATAAAAAAGATGAACATCAGTTGATTTTATTCCCAGTATATTGACGAGCGTATCGGCCACAAATGCCTGATGCAAATATCTGACATCTTCGATGCTGAAATTATCGCCGATATTTAGTTCCGAACCATCCTCAGATATCTCCTGAATACAAAGAGCCAGAACTGTATCGTTTTTCTTATTATTTTGTTTTTCGGACATAATCTATGTTGCCGCCGAATTATATTCTTAACTTTGGACTAATATAAGAAAGGCCACTCGAGCGGTCAAGTGGCCAGGGCATATTTTTTAAAAAAACAGTTTTCTTTTTAGATACAAAATCTAATGATTAAACTATAACTTCTTACCCGACGTTGAGAGATGGGAACAGTTCCAGAAGATAATTGGCAATAGGACCAAGCAGGTTAAAGAAAACCAGAACGCCAATCAGCATTAGCAATCCGCCGGACATCAGCTCAACCGCTCTGAAATGACGTTTGACAAAACCAAAAAAGCCTATCAGGAAATTAAATAATAAAGCCGTTAATATGAATGGTATTCCCAGTCCAGCCGAATAAAATACTAAAAGGAGGATTCCTTCACCAACCGTATTCTGATTTGCAGCCAGAGTTAGAATCGAACCGAGAATAGGACCAATACAAGGTGTCCATCCAAAAGCAAAAGCCATCCCGATAACAACTGATCCCAAAAGGCCAAATTTCTTCTGACCGGAATGAAATCTTTTTTCATAATTAAGTGCTTTAATACGAATTAAACCGGTGACATGAATTCCAAAAAGAAATATTAATGCGCCGCCGACATAATTGAATATTTTCAGATTATTTAATAACCATTGACCTATAAACGAAGCCGATGCTCCCAGCGCAATAAAGACAAGCGAGAAACCAATTACAAAAAATATTGTATTCCAGAGAACTTTTGAAAGATGTTTTTGAGCTTTTTCTTTGTCGGTCAACTCCTCAAGCGAGACACCGGATATAAAAGAAATATAACCTGGAATCAGAGGTAATACACATGGTGATACAAATGAAAGACCACCCGCCAAAAATGCTCCCAAATAACTTACGCTGCTTTCAAACACAATTACTCCTGCAAAGTTTTATAATTGAACATTATAATGATAAAATTGTTCCCGCGCCACCCATTTATTCTTGACTGTTTTTGGCGCCTTTAAGCTGCGGCAGGTATTCCTTGATTAATCTGCTTATATCTTCTTTGCTGATTTTTGACATAAGTTGATCGACAATTTTCTGGGCAATGAAATCGGTCAATTGATTGATTTCCAGCTCTATCTCTGCCCCAGTATTTGTTTTATCAGACTTCGAAAAACTCTGTGGTTTAGCAGAGTCAGGAGATAATTGCTTCATCTCTTGTTTGAATTCCGATATAAACTTATCAACACCGCCAGCCTTTATCTCTGGTTCGGCAGATAGTTCTTTATCTTTCTGCGGCATGATTGGATTCAAACCTTCAGATGAATCAGTTGTCTGAATTTTTTGAGAGCCGGTATCACTACTTGTCTTATCAAATTTTATTCCGCTGGTATCTTTTTTCATTTCATTGATAAACCAGTCATAATCATGATCACCCGGTTTTTTGCTATCTGGCTTTTCGGATGCAGCCGGAGGTTTTGGATCATCGTCACCAAACTGATTTGTTGTGATCTCTATTTTTGATGAAGCCGAAAGGTCGGGTAATTCTTCTTTTTCCGGTACTCTTTGCTCTGAACCATCTTCCCTGATTAGTAACGATTCAACCTTACCGGAATCATTGTGATCATTTTCAGATTCACTCTTATGACCAATACCAATATCAGTAGTATCATTGGTCTTTCGTTTTTGTCTGGCCCGTTCAGTAATAGTTGTTTGATCCATCACTTCCGATGATTCAACATCAATCTCATCAATACCAAGCGCGGCATCAAGAAAATCATCATCTATATTGCCAACCGAAAAAGGATCCACCTCATCGATCGTTTCCGCTGGTTTTTGCTCATTCCCCGAGCCAATAAATAATTTAACTTTTTCAAGTAAGTCATCAGTTTCAAAAGGCCTGGTAAGAAGAACCTCAGGTGGATATGATAAATCAGAACTATTAGAATCAGTAATAATCAAAAGCGGAATTGAGGCGGTCTGTTCCGATTCTTCCAACAAATCATATAAATAGGCACCGTTCTGATCTTTCAAGCCCGAGTCAACAATCACCATATTTGGTTCAGAGGTAATGATCAATTCTTTGGCTTTGTCGGCAGTTGCCGATGAGATAACGTCATAGCCATGCTGATGTAACAAAGATTCGGCAATATTCCTGATAGCATCTGATTTTTCGGCAATAAGAATTTTCTTTCGCATAGGATGACTACCTTACTTTATTTGTCTTTCTTTGATAAAATCTCACTCGCCTCTTCCAGAAACTTCCGATCTTCTTTGGAGATTTTTTCAAAACCAACTTCATTTATCTTATCCAGAATCCGATCAACCTTTTGCATAACCTCTTCAGCTTTATGCCTATTTTTTTCAAGTTTAGCGCTTTTTTGTTTATAGCGCAAGTTTTTAAATCTATTTCCCAGACCGCTCCACCGCCAGTCTGATTTCAAATAAATAAATCCAACAAGGGCACCACCGAGATGAGCCAGATGGGCCACATTTGGACCGGCCGCGACAAAGTTTATTAATCCAAACAATGGAATTGCCCAACGGACCTTCATCGGGAAAACAAAAAATATTAAAAGATATCTATCCGGAAACATCAGCCAATAAGCGGCCAGAATTCCATAGATCGCACCAGATGCACCAACGATAGGCGAAGTCATATTATAATTGAACATCAAAGACAAAATAGCGCCGCCTAATCCGCAGTACATATAATATCTGAAAAATTTATTGCTGCCCCAACTGTTTTCTATTTCTGTTCCAAACATCCAGAGAGCAAACATATTAAACAGGAGATGAAAGAATCCTCCATGCAGAAACATATAGGTAACAGGCTGAAACAGTAAATTCGGAAATTCACTGAAAAACAGTGCCGGAGTTAGTCCCAAATATCTGGTTAATTCAAACGATGATAAACCCTGAATAACAAAGAATATCCCATTGACAATAAGCAGGTATTTTATTACCGGACTGAGTGAGCCGGGTCCAATCTGAAAACCGCCCATCCTTCCGGTTCCGCTTTGCTGATTTTGATAATACCTCATTAATCTATCTATCGGCATTTGACTCGGTCTGCTAAACACCAAAATCAATACCTATGGCTCCATCACATCTGTTCAGATTTTATACAATAAATAGATCCAAACTATTCACATTATTTAATTGAATTTTTGTCCTTATCAATCTCCGACGGAGATTGGCAGCTATCAACACCTCAGGTGCTTATACCGATTTTGGGAAAAATCACTCTGGTAAGGAAAAGCCATATCCCTAAAAACAGCCCGAGCATTAATATGTCATTTAAATCCATAAGAATATCCTTTGTTCATTTTATCAAAAGGTTTTCCTCAAAAAAACACTGCCGCTAATTCATCAGATCAGCGGCAGCTATGAGGAACAAAACCTATAGTATTTTTGATACTTTATCTACTAATTGCGCTTTTGGTAAAGCTCCAATTACCTGATCCACCAACTCGCCATTCTTGAAAAAGAACAGCGCCGGGATAGACATCACTTTATACTGTCCGGCAATCTTTGAATGAGTGTCAACGTCAACTTTGGCAATTTTTATCTTACCATCGTATTCTTCGGCGATCTCTTCCAAAATCGGGGCAATCATTTTGCACGGGCCACACCAGGGCGCCCAGAAATCGACCACCACCGGTGTTTCTGATTTTAAAACTTCCTGTTCAAAACTATCGTCTGTTACTTCGATCGGCTTACTCATAGTATGTCTCCTAAGCTTGTTAATAAACTATTTGCCAGTTTAAACAAAGACTAATTAAGAAATGTTCCCGCCTGTTTGTATAAGTTTTTATCATTCACCTATATATTAAATAATTTTTGCTTTTTTTTGAAGATAAAAATTACTTTTTACCTGATCAACAAAAGCTTCCAGTTTGGTTTCCTCACCGGTATCCTGAAGTCCTTCATAACTAATATTTAACCAGGGAACGCCACCCAGATCATCGGCGATTTTGGACGACAACGAACTGACGATGGTTCCCGGCATACAATTAAAAGGCATACAGTTAACAATACCGGTGGCACCATTGCCGACAAAATCAATCGCCTTACCTATCGAAAGGGCTGCCTCACCCCTGACTTCGACCGGCAGATAAGGTTGGGCATTCCGCAGTATCTTTTCAATTGGCACTTCATCATCGATTGGAAATGTTTTGGCAAAACGCCGAGCAATTTTATGTTCATCCCAGTGCTGAATATATCCCTGAATTATTGAGCCAATCACCCCTTTTATGCGACGGTAATTAATGGAATCGAGACGATAGGTCAGGGTCGTATAGTTGATCCACTCGGTAAAAACAGCTATTCTGACCTCGCATCCAAGAGCTTCAAGCTTTTCTATTAAACGATTGTTAGAATATCTGTTGTTACGCAGGTAAATTTCGCCAACAAGCCCAATTATCGGTTTTATTGACTCCTTGACAGGAATATTTTTAAATGCTTGACCTGCTTCCTCAGCCAATTTCCGAATGCTACTATTATTTACAATAACATCTTCAATCTTTTTCAGGTATTTATTATAAACTTTTTCAGCCTCTCCCTTTTCGATCTCAAATGGTCTGACTTTTAAAAGTCCCTTAATAATCCAATCGACAAACACCGAGCCTTTCCAGGCAACCCTACGAAAATCAGTTTTCTCTAAAGCAAAATCTCCATAAGAAGTCCCGGAATTGGGCGAATAAATTGGTATATCCTTGTGTCCCAATTCATCGAGGATAGCTCGATGCAACTGACTATATAGTCCAAAGCGGCAGGGGCCATTAGCGCCCGGCATAAAAAATACAGCCCGGTCAGGATCAAAACCTTTAGAATTTATCTGGCGAATCATATCTCCGGTGGTAACAACGCAGGGGAAGCATTCCTTTCCTGATGTAAATTTTTTTCCATAAAACAAGCTTTGTTCATCAGGATCATCCATTACCACCGCATTCATGCCACATCTTTCAAAGGCAGCTCTGACGGCGTAGGCATGGTCACACATCTTGGGAATATATAATATCTTATTGTCGGCATTGAAACGCTGTTTCGCCGGGGAATATTCGGTAATCGGCTCTTTATATTCATAGTGTCTTAATGAATCCCAAAAGGCTTCTAACCGGGTTATCATTCCGGCGTCGGCCGAATGTTCGTCAAGTTCGAGCTGCAGGTATGGCTTCCCTGACATACTTTTTCTGAAGAAATGGGTAATAAACGAATCGGGACCGCAACCAAACGATGTTAAAAAAACGGCATACAAATTTGGATGATTTCGGATAATATTGGCCGATGAAAGAATCTTTCTGCCATATAACCAATACATCGAAGCTAAATCGTCGTTATGAATATCGAGACTCAGAAAATCTATATGAATGACCTTTATTCCCATCTTTCTGATTTTCTTCGGTATCTCAAGAGAAAGACGGCGATCAAAGCCATTATATGGTCGACTGACAACAACCAAACATTTTTCGTCCGGCTGAAGATTTTTCAAAAACTCCTTGCCGGTTCGAAGCAAATTATCTGTAAACAGACTATATGCTTTAAATCCTTTATCAATGGCAGTTTTCATTTTATTATCTGATACATGTAATTCTTTAGCTAATTGTCGCATCTGCTTGTGCATCAACTTACTATTCTGTTGCAGATGAATCGGGTCGCCAATAAATTTAATACCAGTCTTTTCAAAATTAAATCGTGCCTGAATCGAACTTGAAATAGACTGGACATATAAACAGATCGAACTCCCTTCCTCGGGGCTATCTCCCTCGGTAAAGCGGGTTAGACTGGGAAGAAATATATAATCAACCTTTTTTTCAATTAGATTTTGAATATGCCCATAAGCCAATTTTATCGGAAAACAGGTTTCGGCCGAGAACCTTTCAAGAGCCGATTCTACAATCTCCTGATTAGAAATATCGCTATTAACAACTTTAAAACCGAGTGATTCAAATATTGCTTTCCAGAAAGGATAATGCTCAAAAAAATGAAGAATCCGCGGGAATCCGACCCGCCCTCTGGTAAGAGTCTTTGAATCGACATCGATATACCGCTTTAATAAATACTGCTGGCGAAGTTGGAAATAATCTATTGTTTCATTAGCCTCAGATTTTTCTTTTATATCATATTTTTCACAACGGCTGCCATAGTAAAGCGGCTCTTCATTCTCCAGTTCCACTTTTCTGATTTCGCAGTGATTATCGCAATCCTCGCAGGTGAAACTACTGACTGAGTATTCCCTTTTCGACAGATCAAAACCTCGGAAATTGGTTGCCCCCCCGGTATCAGCCTCCATCGCCAAAAGAGCAGTTCCGATTGCGCCAGTAATGTCATGGTGTGGAGGAACCGTTACTTTTTTCCCGATCATTTTTTCAAAAGCTGCCACGACACCGCGATTCCAAGCAACCCCGCCCTGGAAAAAAATGTTATCACCAATTTTTCGGTCGCCAACTACTTTGGTCAAATAGTTAGATACGATTGAGTAGGCCAGTCCAGCAATAATATCATCAGTTTTGGCGCCTCGTCTTTGATGACTAACCAGATCTGATTCCATAAACACTGTGCAGCGTTCACCACACCCAACCGGACATTCGGCCGAAAGCGCTCTATCTCCAAATTCCTTTTCAATATTGATTTCCAGCTTTTCGGCCTGCTCCTGGAGAAATGATCCGGTTCCGGCGGCACAGGCTTTATTCATCTCAAAATCAATCACGGTTTTATTTTGCAGTGAGATATATTTGGAATCCTGCCCGCCGATCTCAAAAATTGTATCAACGTTTGGATCAATTTCTATTGCGGCGGTCGCCTGAGCAGTAATCTCATTTTTGACAATATCGGCGCCGACAAAATCTCCGGTCAGGTATCTTCCTGAACCGGTGGTGCCAACACCTAAAACTTTCACCATCTCGCCAATCTCATCACCGATCTCACCCAAACCACGCCTGACCGCCTCAATTGGCCGCCCTTCGGTCATCAGGTAACGCCGCGCAATAACTTTTTTATCTTTGTCAATCAGAACCAAATTAGTTGAAAGAGAGCCGACATCCAGACCGAGATAAACCTCAATATTTTTCTTTTCTTTATTTGTTTCTGTTTTGGTTACAGAATAATATTTTGAATCGGGATAATCAAAACTTAGCTTATTAAGACCTGCTTCGGGAAGATTCCTATAATTCAAATATCCTGTTATTTTTTCACTGTTTATATTTACAAGCTTATTATCCGCGTGTGTTTGGGCCTGCATAGCGGCGCCAATGGCACCAATCACATTAAAATATTTGGGAATTATCAGATCGTTTTCGTCTATTTCCAGAATATCTTTGAAGGCTCTGATAACACCCGGGTTAGCCGCTACCCCGCCCTCAAAAGCAACTGGAGGGATAAATTTCTTACCTCGAGCAATGCTGCTTTTAAAATTCCTGGCGACCGCGTAGCAAAGTCCTGCGACAATCTCAAAATCGGGTGTGGCAATCTGCTGTAGATGAATCATATCGGACTTAGCAAAAACAGAACACCGCCCTGCGATTCTTGGCGGATTTTTTGATTTCAGCGCCATCTGTCCGAACTCTTTATCAATTGATATTTTCAGACGCCCCGCTTGCTGATCCAAAAAGGAACCAGTTCCGGCGGCGCAAAGATTATTCATGCTAAAATCGACAACAACCTTCTTCTCAGGATCAAGCTGAATATATTTTGAGTCTTCTCCGCCCATCTCGATGATTGATTGAACATTAGGCAAAAGAACATAGTTGGCCGAGGCAATACAGGCGATTTCGCCAAATGATAATCCGCCCAGTATCTCCGCTCCGACTCTCCCCCCGATTCCGGTGAATCCGATAAAGACCGCTTCTGATAAATAATCTTTGAAGCTGTTATCGAGAAGTTCCTTTAAAATCTGAAACGGGCGACCATGATAGCGTCGATATTCAGTTTTGATAATATTTTGGTGGTTATCAAGCACAGCCACTTTGACTGAAACCGACCCGATGTCTACGCCTATAGAATAATTATCCACTGATTTCTCGCTTTAAATGTTTACTGGAAGTTAATACGCTGTTTTAGTCGATAATGCAATTATTAATTTTTTAAATGCACTAAATTCATTGATAAATATTAAGAACTTACATTTATTACATGATGCGTCTGCTTATACAAAGAGTCAGTCAGGCTTCGGTTATGGTTGACAATAAAATAGTTGGTCAGATTGGTCGCGGCTTACTTGTTCTCTGCGGTTTTAAAAAAGATGAGATGAACAGCAATCTGGGAAAGATGGCCGAAAAATGTCTGAATCTGCGCCTGTTTGAAGATGAGCAGGGAAAAATGAATTTATCGCTGTTAGATATATCTGGAGAGCTTTTGGTAGTATCTCAATTTACGTTATACGCCAATTGTCGGAAAGGCCGGCGTCCCGGGTTTGATAATAGCATGCCTCCCGACGAGGCCGAAAAAATGTATGAACGGTTAATAAAAGAGTTCCAGATGAGCGGCCTAAAGATGGAATCCGGAATCTTTGGCGCCAAAATGGATATTGCATTGAATAATGATGGCCCGGTTACAATAATGTTGGATGATGAAAAACTATTTCAATCTAAATAAACTCCTTGCAGATAATAAGCTGATTCTCGCCTCTGGTTCACCACGGAGGGTTCGATTACTCAAAGAAGCAGGTATTAAATTCGAGCAGATTATTCCCGGTATTGATGAGAATGGCGAAAACTGGGACCATCCGTATCAAACGGCATCCGATCTGGCTCAAAAAAAAGCAATAGCGATAACACAAAAGGCACCAAAAAATTTTATCGTTTTGGGTTGTGATACAATTGTTGTTATTGATAATGAAGTCCTTGGTAAGCCAAATTCTCCCAAAGAAGCGCTGGCGATGCTGACCAAATTATCGGGCAATTGCCATACTGTTTGTTCGGCAGTTTCATTACAACAGGCAAACGGACCGGTCTTTACCGATTATGAATTGACCGATGTCTATTTTAATAAAATTGAAAAATCACGTTTAATTGAATATATTTCCACAAAAGAACCTCTCGATAAGGCCGGAGCCTATGGAATACAAGGCGCGGGGGGTTTTTTAGTTGACAGAATTGAGGGAAATTTGGATAATGTAATTGGTCTGCCGATGAATCTGCTTGATAATTTGGCCGGCAGAATAATTGAATATAAGGAGTCCAATGGGTAACTATCATATTGATATTGGTAAACAACTTAAGGCGCTCAGACTGGAACAGAAAAAAGAGCTCAAGGATATTGCCAAGGATACTAAAGTATCCGAAGGCTATCTCGAGGCAATTGAAGCCGGCCGCGTTGAAGAATTCCCTTCCACTGTGTATTATAATCTGTTTGCCCGATCATATGCCCGCGAATTGGGTCAGGATCCCGATCTTATATTTGTGGTGACAACTGCAGAGAGTTTGGAACTTGAGCGGGTCGAGGCGCTTGGTCCCGAGGCGACTGAAGAAGAAATCAAGTCCCTTGAAACCAATGATATAAATAATAACAATTCATTTGCCAAGATCGGTATTTGGATAGCTGCCGTAGTCGTTATTATCATTATAGCGATATTATTTATTTTTAATTCAGGAGATAATGCTGATAAACCTGAGACTGAACAGTCATTAATTGAGATTACTACTGGAAAAGTTGCTGATAACGCACCCGACAATTCAGCAGATACAACTGTTGCATCTGCTGAGATCGAATCAATTCCAACGACCCCACCGATACCTTTAGGACCGGAAATGAAATTACGCATTGATGCGACTGATTTGAGTTGGATCTTGATCATGGCTGATGGCGATACGGTCCTAAACCGGAACCTTGACTCAGGCAGTTACCGCACCGTTTCAGCCCATGAGCAATTTTTGTTGACCGCCGGGAATCCCAATGGATTAGTGATGAAATTAAATGGCAACCTTCTTAGACCATTCTCTCAAACCGGACGTCCGGTCAGGAACATTGAAATCACTAATTTGAATAAAGAGCAGTACTTTCAAATAGCTGAAGAGATAAACTCGGAGGAACAGGGCATTGGCGAGCTTTAGAGATTATATGGCTCGATTCAAGCTTCGTTTGATGGCAAGCAAATTTGCACCGGGAGACATTAATCTCCCATCCGATTTAAACAAAGTTGAATCGGTGCTTGTCTGCCTGCCTCCTGACCAGCGTGAACTTACAATGGTAAAAAATCTACTTCCAGAGGTTACCAGAATATTTTCAAAAGCTCAGATATATCTACTGGCCTCACCGGGGAGCAGGATATACGATATTTTTCCCCGCAAAGGATATTATATATTAACGCCGACGGCCAAACATCTAACCATCTCAGGACTCCCCAAAAAAAGCTATATCGAGCTTTTGAATGAGCATAAGTATAATCTAATTTTAGATATGAACCTTGATATCAATTATTTTGCTCAGGCGATACTCCTTTCATATCCGAATACGATTCGGGTCGGCAGGGCCAATCATTTGGGCCAGCCATTTTTTAATCTTGAAATTAAAACCAGATACTTACGTGATGAGAAAAACATATATAAATCGATGATTGAAACCGTAAATCGCTTGATAGATTATGGACAATCTAAAATAAATTAGTCCGCTTCATAGGATACTGGAGGAACATTGTATCTTAAAAGATTAGAACTTCTTGGATTTAAATCATTTCCAGATAAAACCGTCATCAAACTAACCGATGGTGTCACTGCAGTGGTTGGTCCCAATGGGTGCGGAAAAAGTAATATTCTTGATTCAATCCGCTGGGTATTAGGTGAGCAAAAAGTATCTCTGCTCCGCGGAACAAAGATGGAAGAAATCATATTTAACGGAACCCGCGACCTGAAACCGCTGGGAATGGCCGAAGTTACTTTAGTTATTCAAAATACAAAAGATCGCCTTCCAACCGAGTATGGCGAAGTGCAGATCACCCGCCGATTGTTTCGTTCAGGTGATTCCGAATACTTGCTCAACAAGGTCCCTTGTCGTTTAAAAGACATTATTGACTTGTTGATGGATACTGGTGTTGGTGCTCATGCTTATTCGATGATACAGCAGGATATGGTTGATGCTATTTTATCCGACCGAACCGATGAACGTCGTTTCCTTTTTGAGGAAGCAGCCGGCATATCCAAGTATAAAAACCGTAAGCAGGCAGCTCTTCGTAAACTGGAATCAACCGAACAGGATTTATTGCGCCTGAAAGATATTGTTGCCGAAGTAAATACTCGGGTCAATTCTCTCAAACGGCAGGTCAGCAAAGCAGAAAAATATAAACAATATTCGGATGAATTAAAAGGCTGGGAAATATTTCTTGGCAAAGCTGCTATTGACCAACTCAATCTGGAACGTAGTGAGCTTCTTTCAAAAAAAGATATCTTATCTGATAGCAAGATAAATTTCGATACTGCTGTTACTTCATTGTCGGCTCAACAAGAAAAGGAACGAAAGAATTTAACCGATCTGGATCGTGATCTGACTCAAATATCATCCGAAGTGTATGAAAAATCTGAAGCGGCTCATACGATTGAAAGAGATATCAGTATTCTGCGCGAGAAAAAGGAGAATGCCAGAGCATTAAAAGATAAAAATGAACTTGATATAAAAGCTCTTGGGACACGAAAAGAAATCCTGAATGAGCAGATCGAGGATGTCTTAAAAGGCCTGTCAAAACTTGGCGATGAGTTGGAACAAATGACAGGTGCAGTTGACAAACAAGGTGAATTATCCAAAATCAGCGATGAAAAAGTACTTAGAGCCAGGCTGACCGCTGACGAATTAAATCAAAAACTGATGCAATTGGAATCTCAGTTGTCTGGCGGCAAAAGTGATGACCGAAATCTAAAAGAACAGGACGACGACCTTAATAGTTCTATTATTAAATTGAGTCGAATAATCGACGAAACTGAAATAAAGAAAAAAGAATTTTTCGCCAGACAATCTACTCTGGAAAATGAACTGGAAACAAAGTCAAATAAGACAAAAGAACTCGACGACAAACAAAATCGCTTTGAAAATGACATCGAAAAACAAAATAGTGATTCGGATGAAGTCTCGGGTAAGATCTATGACTTGACAGCATCATTCGAAGCGGCCGAGGCGCGGCGTCATCTGTTGGTTGAAATGATGGCCCACTACGAAGGATTTGGAAGTGGTGTTAAAGCTGCCCTTGATGAGTCACATCGCTGGCCCAACCTGCTGGGAACGGTTGCCGATAATCTGATCCCGTCAGAAGGATATGAGTATGCTATTGAAGCAGCACTGGGAGAAACGGCCGGTTATTTAATATGCCGCGATCGCGACACTGTTGACAATATTATCAACTATCTTAGAGAAGAAAAAAAGGGACGAGCCGGATTTATTATACTCGATGAAGCCAATTCAATGGAGCCATCAGTCAGACCAACAATAAATAGTAATCGCTTTTTGGATTGGGGCGATAAATTTGTTTCCGTTTCCGATGAATTAAGCAGTTTGGCGAAGGTGCTATTATCGCGGGTGGCGGTCATGGGCCCCGGGGACGGCTGCGAAATTGTAAACCTGCTTCCTCCCTATTTTGAAGCGGTTACACCCGACGGAAAATATTTTAAAAATAACGCCGTAGTTTCCGGTGGTTCATCCGATGAGACATCGCTGCTTGGGCGCAAAGAAAAAGTGGCACACCAGGAAAAAATCATTGCCGATCTTACCGGTAGAATAAATTCACTAAAAGAATCTCGTGATAAAATCACAGCCGCAATCGGCACCAGGCAGGCTGAGCTCAGAACGGTTATACTTGATATTGACTCGCTTGAAAAGGAACTGGAAATAATCGAAAAAGATTTAATGGCTGTGAAATATGACCACCAGACAAAACAAAACGACATAGCCAGATTAAGCAATGAGCGCTCAAGTCAAAATCAAAAGTTGGAGATGCTGAAAAATCGACAGTACAACCTGAATCTTAGCCATGATCAACTTTCAGTTGATAAAGATAAACTTACCAAGGCACAGGAAGAACATTCTGTTTTACTGAATCAACTTGAGATCGAATCCGAGGCAATCGAAAAACAGATGTCGAATTTACAGATTGGACTGGTTGAACAAAGAAGTAAAAAACAACAACTGGAAACGCAAATATCCCATACTCGTGAATTAATTTCCGATATTGAACAAAATTCCACTGTGAAGTCAGAAGAGATAATAATTGCAGAAGAAGAATCCAAAAAAGCCATTGAGAAGATGTTTATTCTTGAAAAAGAATTAAAAACAACTTTTGAAAGCCGAACCGCCCTTTCTGAAAAACAAACAAAACTCCGCGAAAAACGGGAAAGCATTCAGCTTGAAATCGACAAGCGTGAAAATGAAGTAAAAAGTATCAGGCAAAATCGCGAGAATATCGGCTCACAATTGCATGAAACAGAAATCAGATTGACTGAGATTGATTCCGAAGTTAGAAATATCAAGGAAAATCTTCAGGAAGAGTGTGATATAAATCTTGATGAGATAATTGCCGAAATTCCCAACAGTAAAATTCCAGAAGAAAAGAGACGGGAAAGAATGCTGGAGCTGAAGGAATCAATCAGGAATATGGGAGCAGTAAATCTGCTTGCTTTGGAAGAGTTTAGCGAATCGAGTGAGCGTCATGAATTTTTATCAACCCAGTTGGCTGACTTACTAAGCGCTAAATCAACTTTGCAAACAACTATCACTAAAATAAACTCTACCGCCAAAAAACTTTTTTCAGATACGTTTGATGAGGTCCGTGGAAACTTCAAAAAAGTATTTGAAGAACTATTTACTGGTGGTGAAGCCGATGTCCGCCTGACCAATCCGGAAGAACCGCTTGAATCTCCTATTGAGATCATTGCACGACCGAGAGGGAAAAAGCTGCTATCGATCGCGCAGATGTCGGGCGGTGAAAGAGCATTAACCGCAATTTCATTATTGTTTGCGATTTATCTGACCAAACCTTCCCCGTTCTGCGTTTTGGATGAAGTCGATGCTCCTCTCGATGATGCCAACATCAAGCGCTTTTTGAAATTGATAAAAACTTTTTCTGATGAAACCCAGTTTATCATCATTACTCATAATAAGCTCAGCATGGAATCGGCTCATGTTCTCTATGGTATCACTATGGAAAACCCCGGCGTCTCCAAAGTTGTTTCGGTTCGTTTTGATGCTGATGAAAATGGGACAGCGGTTGACGGTACCATTGGCGATAGTATGGTGAAAAAGTATTCCGACATCCCGGAAAGCATCAAAAAACGGTTGGTGGGTGATGTTAGCATAAAAGCGACTGATGATTCATCAGAGATATAGATAATTATCAGGACTGACAATATGTTATCTGCACTAAAGAAATTAAAACAATCACTGACGAAGACCCGGGATACGATTTTTGGTCAAATCGGTAGTCTGCTCAAAGGTCGCAAATTAGATGATGATTTGATTGACGAGATCGAGGAGATTTTATTAAAAGCTGATGTCGGAATTTCCGCGACTGAAAAAATAATTGATAATCTCAGGAAAAAAGCATCTGAGAATAAAATTTCAGATGCTGATGGTGTCATCAATATATTAAGAGATGAAATATCAAAAATACTTTCGGCTAAGCGGCGAGAGATTTTTGCTGAAAATAGTCCAACACCATTAGTTTGGCTTATTGCCGGAGTCAACGGCACCGGTAAAACGACAACGGTCGGTAAATTGGCTCATTATTTCAAAAAGCAAAATAAAAAAGTTATGATCGCGGCTTGCGATACTTTTCGGGCCGCCGCAGTTGAACAGCTCGCCATCTGGGCCGAAAGATCGGGAGTAGACTTCGTTAAGGCGCAAACCGGCGCAGACCCCGCCTCTATCGCTTATGATGCCGCAGTTGCTGCCAAATCGCGTGGAATTGATATCCTATTGATCGATACGGCTGGCAGACTTCATACCAAAACAAATCTGATGAAAGAACTTGAAAAAATTCGCAGGGTCACCGAAAAGGTTATTCCGGCTGAACAGATATTTTCACGATTGGTTATTGATGGAACAACCGGGCAGAATGCTATTTCTCAGGTAAAAATATTTATCGAGGCTATCGGATGCGACAGCCTGATTATCACCAAACTTGATGGTACCGCCAAAGGCGGCGTGATGATTGCTATTGCCGAAGAACTTTCGGTACCGGTTGATTTTATTGGACTTGGAGAGAGTATTGAGGATTTGGAACCTTTTGATGCCAATAACTACGCTGAGGCGCTATTTAATGCTTAAAGAACTCAAAATACAGACAAACCAACGCGAAGAATTAATAGATATCACGCATCTAATAAGAGAAGAAATCGCATCAGAAAATATAAGCAATGGAATTGTTCATCTTCATGTCCCGCATACAACAGCAGCTATTACTATTAATGAAAATGCCGATCCGGATGTAAAACGTGATATACTGTATAAACTCAACAAAGAAATTCCACAGCAAGATAATTATTATCATGGCGAAGGCAATTCTGATGCGCATATAAAATCATCACTTTTTGGCCCGACCCTGCAGCTAATTGTCTCAGATTCGAAACTACTTTTGGGAACCTGGCAGGGAATTCTTTTTTGCGAATTTGACGGACCTCGCAATCGACGCTTATATCTGAAAATAGTAGCAGATTGATGCTAAAAATTAATATAATCTCAATTGGAAAGAATAAAGACCAATGGGTTGATGAAGCTATATCTCATTATAGCAAACTACTGCAAAAGTATACCGTCCTTACCTTCGATTTTATTCCCGGCAAAAAACTTTCCAAAAATCTATCCGAGTTAGAACTTAGTGCACTTGAGGCAGATTTAATAAAACCAAGACTAAAATCTCGATACCAAATCGCTCTTTCCGATTCTGGAAAACCTTACAATTCAATACAATTTTCAAAATGTTTATCGACATTACCAAACAACTGTTTTGGTTCCTGCGACTTTATTATAGGCGGCATTTATGGCCTCGATAAATCATTTTTGAAATCGTGTCACGAAATAATATCCCTCTCCCCTATGACGATGTCTCATCAAATTATCAGGCCGGTACTATTAGAGCAGCTATATCGCGGCTTTTCAATATTATCCGGCAGTAAATATCACAAGTAAAAATAAAAGTCGGCCAATTGAATTGACCGACTCTCTTTTTCTATAGGGCTGCTATAGTTGATCTGCCCAGAAGTATCTCTTCTTTGCAGAAGATCTACTTGAGCAGAATCATTTTTCTTGTTTCGGTGTAATCTGCAGCTTTAACCCGGTAGAAATATATTCCTGTGGCCACGCTTTGTCTGTTATAATTGAGACCATCCCAGACAATAGATACGGTACCAGGTTCGGTCACACCGTCATACGTTCTAACCACCTGTCCGGCGGTATTAAATATATCAATCTTCCAGTCACATGCGATTGGAACCGTCAGGTTGATAGTGGTTGACGGATTAAACGGATTAGGATAGTTTTGCGAAAGAACAAAGTCGCCCGGTAGCAGGCCATTCACAATTTCCGTCTTCAGCAATTCACCGTAATAGCCGGCAAAATAGGTCTCGGTAAGACGAATAGAGCCGTTGCCTCTAAAGTTCAAATTCAGCAAATCACCCTGACCAACATCAATTTTCTTATCAAGATCAAAGCTATAGATCAAAACCCTTATTTCAGAATCGGTGATATTATAAACTATATCCATATCCGAAGCTACACTTCCCAGAGAAGGCATTTCCGGAACAGCATCACTGTATTCGAAAACAAGTAATCCCGCGCCGGTCGGATAATTAACATCACTCTTGACCGATAGATTATTATTTTCAATCTGGGTCATGATTTTAACTGCCGATCCCGGAGGAGCAACTTTCGGGCTTGGCGGAACATCACCGGTAAGAATTCTTATCAAATAAACCAGATCGGCAACCGTTAATGGTATTCCGTCACGGTTAATTTCTGACGCTGCTGTTTGCCCATCAATATTTATCAAGAATGCGGCAAAACCATGTATAAAATAGTTGGTATAAACAACCGCATCAGCAATTTCATAAGCAACACCATTAAGGTTGAGATCGCCGCGGTCATCAATATCATCTGGATGGATAACGCAAATACCGCCGTTTTTAAATGACACACATCTAACCGGAGTTAGTTTATCTCCGGCAAGACACGAATCCGGGGCACCAATGCCTAACTGACGATTTCCCTCTGGGAACAGATCCTCATCGGCCTCATCCCAAACGACACCGCCGAAAGCATCCAATATAATACCATCCATATATAAAAGGTTACCGGTTGGATCAGAGAAAGTATTATCGCCACAGTCAAACCAATAGAATCCCATCGGCAGGAAGAGTCCGCCAATATTCCAATCACGCGATATACGCATATTCATGGTAACCATAATTCCCGAAGGTGTTAACTGCTCTTGCGGCGGATGCGTCATCGGGATGGTACGATCGGCAATACCAATAATACGAATCATGCCGGTTGGGCAGGCGCCACCGCATGTAATACTTTCATGGCTATAGGTCAGATACTCCCACTCGGATATTGCGTCGCCCTGTCCAATTGATAAGAAGGCCATAACCGAAGCGTCATAATAGATCAATAGATCAAACCCGCCGATTTCTTCGATGGCATTCACCGTGACGTGTACCGGAACCGTTGAACCGACGATATAGCAAGTATCAGTTTCAAGGGCCACTTCAAGACATGTCTCGCAAACGTTGGATGGATAGATTGTCACATCAAACGATTCTACAATGGTGTGACATCCATCGAATAATTCAATTACAAATGTATATGTTATATCATTGCTTTCCGGAATGAAACATACCGATCCGGAATCGGCCTCGGCCGATATATATGTTCCCGGGCCAGATATTTTCTGAATTGTGAATTCATCGCTATCGGGATCCGAACCGTAAATACCATCAATACAAATCTCTTCCATCACATCGGTGCAGGATGAGATAATTCTGTCTTCAGGAACTGTCAAAGTTGGAGCCATATCTTCATAAACGATTATATTCAGGTCATCACAGGTAGAGGTCCCACAGAAATTAGTCGCTGTTATTTCAATCGGATATGTTCCGGCATCGTCAATCGGAATACAAACAACACCATCCACATAGCTGCCATTCGGCGAAATGGTGACTTCGGCTGCTGAGCCGGTTATCTCAAGCGGAAAACAGATCTCGTCAGTTGTGGGCAGACAAACCGTTCTCTCAATATCGTCAGGACAAGTTATCTGCGGTGCCTGTTCAATGGCGACATTGACCTGAATATCGCATTCAACCGTTTGACAAGGAGCCTCGGCCGTAACTGTAAATTCGTATAAACCTGAAGCATTAGCCTGGAAAGTCAATTCATCGGTATCAGGATTATAAGTGCCAAATGGACTCACTGTAACATGAGCGGTATCCGGTTCAATCGGGAGGAATACCGATACCATTCCCGCTTCGCATAATGATGCCGAAACCGGAAGATCAGGACAGGTAATTTTGGCGCTATCTCCAAATAATACATTAACCGTTACCTGGCAGTAATCTGAACCACAGGCATCCTCGGCATTAACATCAATAACATAGGTTCCGGCATAATTGGCATCAAAACAAAGTTTGCCGGTTGCGATATCATAAGTACCCTGAGAAACCGTAACCTGTGCTGTTGCCGGTGTAATCGGCAGCGAAATGCACATTTCGGCCGGATCACAGATAAGCGTATCAATTGGGCCGGTCGGGCAGTCTATTACAGCCGCCACGCCGCTGGTAACGGTGATACAGATTATATCTGAAGCAGTTAACTGACAATCATCGGTAACCGTTATCTCAAGACAATATTCGCCAACTCCAGTTGGAAGGAAACATATTTCACCGGTCGTTTCATTATAGAATCCGTTATAAGAAACATCAACCGAAATTATATTATCGTTGGCATCCTCCAGAAGATCGGGCATGAAGCAGTACTCAACAAATTCGCACTGGAACAATTCAAAGTCAGGGCCAGCATTAATAACCGGAGCGACATTGAATTCAACATCAACCGTATATGTCACCGATGCCGTTCCGCATAGTGTCTCGGCAAAAACCGTGACAGTATAGATACCTTCGGCATCGGCCTGAAAACAGACGCGATTATCTTCAAAGGTACCCTCTATTGTTGCCTCGCCAAATAAAGCGGTCACGGTAACAACTGCTTCCGGCGGGATGATAACAATATCGGTGCAAACCGGGCCGGCCTCGCAGAGTAGCTCAAATTGATTTCCGGGATCAACAATTTCCGGAATCTGACTCATTATCACATTAAAGATAATATCGCGTGAGGCAGTCTCGCCGCATTCATCAGTTGTGGTCATACTGATAATATTTTCACCAATAACAGGAATAAAGCAGGCGGTAGTTCCTTCAAGCGTGGCACCGGTAATTTCACAAGATACAATATTGTCGTCAACATCATCGCAAGAGAATCCATCAAGGCAGATTTCGCTTAAGTCACAAACCATTATATCCTGATTTTCAGGAGCGGTTATTGTCGGCGGACTATTCAATGTTACAGTTATAGTAGTCACACAAGAGGTTGTCGCACCGCATTCATCAGTAGTTGTCAATGTGATCTCATTGATACCATCAACAGGAGTGAATATTACTTCGCCGTCAGTGAGGACTCCTTTGTCAACTTCACAGCTAACTAAGTTGCCATCAACATCGTCACAGCTAAATCCTGTCAAAGTTATATCTGATAAATCACAAACAAAGATTTCATAACTTTCTGCGCAGGTAACAGTCGGCGCAGAGTTAAGAGTTATTGTAATTATAGTTTCGCTGATTGATGTTTCACCGCACTCATCGGTCGCCGTTAAAGTAATTGTATTGGTTCCGGCAACTGGAGTAAAGGTAACATCGTTGCCGTTTAGTGTTCCATTATCGACTTCGCAAGATACCAAATTGCCATCAACATCATCGCAGATAAATCCGGTAAGAGTAATATCGGACAGATCGCAAACAAACATCTCTTTATCATCCGGAGTCGATGTTGTCGGCGCGCTGTTAAGAGTAATAGTAATATTGCTGACACAAGTTACTGTGTCATCGCAGGCATCTATTGCTGTGAGTTTTATTGTATTAAGTCCAACGACTGGAGTAAAAGTAACTGCGTTATCAGTCAAAGTTCCATTATCAACTTCGCATATCACCAAGTTACCATCAATATCGTCACAGATAAATCCGGAAAGAGTAATTGCGGATAAGTCACAAACAAACAGTTCCATATCACCGGGACAGGTAGCTGTCGGCGCACTGTTAATGGTAACATTAATTCTGCTGGTATCGGCATCTTTGGCGCCGCACTCGTCAATAGCTTCCAGTATCAATTCGTATTCGCCTGAAACTTCAGGTGTAAAACAGATACCACCGGAAATAGGATCATAGCTGCCGATCGGGTCACCGGTAGCTTTATCGGTAACAGTAATACTAATTATATTATCATCAATATCGGTGATTCCAGCCGGGATACAGGCCGATTCGTTTTCACAAACCGTCATTGTCGTATCAGGTACTGATATAACCAGCGGACTTGAATTCATAATAGCGGTAACAGTAAACTGACAAACTTCAGTATGACATTCAGTTTCGACATAAACTTCAATATCTCTGACAACCGAGCAGTTGGTATAGAAACCGACCTTACCGGTTGCGGCATCAAACCAGGCCGACGACGGAACGACGGTCACTGTTGCACCTTCAGGGATACCACCAATCGGATAACGAAGCGTAGCCGGTTCGCAGATAAAGATAGTGCTACTCTGCGGGCAGGTCAGCTCAAATCCGGGTGTGACCTCAACGGTGATATTAAACTCGGATGTTGCAATCAAACCGCACTCATCGGTCGCGGTAAGAATTATAGTATTAAGACCCTCAACCGGAGTAAAGGTTAATTCGGTTCCATTCAAAGTGCCGAAATTAGTTTCACAAGAAACAAGATTTCCATCGATATCATCACAGACAAATCCATCAATCGTTATCGGTGACAGATCGCAGGCTACTGTCTGTATATCTTCCGGAGTTGAAGCGGTCGGAGGACTATTAAGGCCAACCGAAATAATTGTCTGGCACGAATTAATCAATCCGCATTCGTCAGTAGCGATCAGTGTAATAATATTTTCGCCAACAACCGGCGTAAAGGTTACCGTCCCATCAACAATCGTGCCGTTGTCAATTTCACAGGTCACTAAATTTCCGTCAACATCATCACAAATAAATCCTGAAAGAGTGATTGGGGACAGGTCGCATACAAACAGTGCCTGATCGCCGGGGCAGGTTGCTGTCGGGACACTGTTAAGTGCAACCGTTATCGTCACATGACAATTAGCCTCTTCCCCGCACTCATCAATAGTTGTTAAAGTAATAACATTTTCACCGACAATTGGCGTAAAAGTAACTTCGTTACCATTTAAAATTCCATTATCAACTTCATAAGTCGCCAGATTGCCGTCAATATCATCATAATAGAAACCACTCAAAGTAATCGGTGACAAATCACAAACAAATTTTTCCATATCGCCGGGACAAGTTGCTGTCGGGGCACTGTTGAGGGTTACTGTTATTGTTGTCTGACAGGTAGTAACTTCACCGCATTCATCGGTGGCGGTCAGGGTAATGGTGTTGACACCTGCAACCGGTGTGAAGGTAACTTCATTGCCGCTTAATAAACCATTGTCAACATCATACGATACAAGATTGCCATCGATATCATCATAGAAGAAAGCACCTAATGTAATCGCGGAAAGATCACAAACAAACAGTTCCTGATCTCCCGGGCAAGTCGCCGTAGGAGCGCTGTTGAGATTAACGATGATAATAGTTTGGCAAGTAGTTATTTCACCGCATTCATCGGTGGCAGTCAAAGTAATAATATTTTCGCCAACTACCGGAGTGAAAGTAACAACATCTTCCTCTTTATTTCCGTTGTTTACCTCACAACTCACCAGATTGCCATCAATATCATCGCAATTAAATCCCGGAATTGATATTGGTGATAAATCGCAAACAAATAATGTCTGATCGCCCGGGCAGGTTACTGTCGGGGCACTGTTGAGAGTGACCGTAATCAAAGTCTGACAGGTAACTCTTTCGCCGCACTCGTCGGTAGCGGTGAGTGTAATAAAGTTATCACCTTCAACCGGAGTGAAAGTCACCGCATCTTCGATCAGTTCGCCGTTATCAACTTCGCAATTAATTAAATTGCCGTCGATATCATCGCAGATAAATCCTCTTAAAGTAATCGGAGATAAATCGCAAACTTCTAATTGCTGGTCAGCAACACAAGTTGCTGTCGGAGGATTATTCAGGCTGACATTGATTATTGTTTGACAGGTGGCAGTTTCACCGCATTCGTCAGTAACTGTAAGTGTAATTGTATTTTCACCGATTACCGGAGTAAAGACAACTTCATGTCCAATAAGACTGCCATTATCCACTTCAGTATATATCAGATTGCCATCAACATCATCCCAGGAAAATCCGGGGATAGTAATATCTGACAAATCACAAACAAAAAGATCCTGTGTTTCCGGACAGGTTGCCGTTGGCGCATTGTTCATATTGACAGTAATAATAGTCTGACAGTTTGTAGCTACTCCGCAATCATCGGTAGCGGTAAATGTAATAATATTTTTGCCAACTACCGGAGTAAATATAACGTCATGTCCGACAAGCAAACCGTTGTCGACATCGGTATATATCAGATTGCCATCAATATCATCCCATGAAAATCCGGGGATAGTTATTTCTGATAAATCACAAACAAACAGATTTTCATCGGTCGGGCAGATAACTGTCGGCGCCGAGTTCAATGTAACCATCACAATTGCCTGACATGAAGCAATTTCGCCGCATTCATCGGTGACGGTAAATGTTATTATATTTTCTCCAACTACTGGAGTAAAAGTAACATTATTTCCAATAAGGACACCATTATCAACTTCAACCGACGCTATATTGGCATCTTTATCATTCCAGAAAAATCCAGGTATTGTTAATTCTGATAGATCGCATGCAAAAACTGTCTTATTCTCAGGACAGATAACTGCCGGTGCAGTATTAAGTGTCACCATAATGGTGGTTTGACAGGTGGCGATTTCTCCGCACTCATCAGTGACCGTAAGAGTAATTGTATTTTCGCCTTCAATCGGATTGAAGATCACACTGCCTTCAACCAAATCTCCATTATCCACTCCAGCGGTAACTATATTACCATCAATATCGTCGAATACGAATCCGGCAACATTGATTGGTGAAAGATCACAAACAAACTGTTCGGCAACTGTCGGACAGGTAGCGGTTGGGGCCGTGTTAAGAGTTACATTTATAATTGTCTGACAGGCTGTAACCGCACCGCATTCATCGGTTACCGTCATTGTAATAACATTTTCACCAACAACCGGCGTGAATGTAACATCATTGCCGGTCAGAGTTCCATTATCAACTTCATAAGATGCTAAGTTGCCATCGACATCATTATAAATGAATCCGCTCAAAGTAATTGGAGAAAGATCGCAAACAAATAAGTCTTGTGCGACCGGACATTCAACAACAGGTGCACTATTTAGTGTAACCATAATAGTTGTCTGACATGAGGTGACTTTGCCGCATTCATTGGTCGCCGTCAAAGTGATCAGATTTTCTCCTTCAACCGGAGTAAAGATCACACTACCATCGATCAGAGTCCCATTGTCGACTTCGCATGAGATCAGATTACCATCGATATCATCGCAGACAAATCCGCTAATTGTAATATCAGACAGATCACAAACCATTAATTGCTGATCCTGAGGACAGGAAACGGTCGGAGCCGAATCGATAACAACATCAATAACAATCGAATCGGTCGCACTCGAATCGCATTCATCAGTTGCGGTGACATACACAACATACTTATCTGTTGTTGTCGGGGTAAAACAGATTTTTCCAGAGATTTCATTATATGACGCCGCCGGAGCATTTGGATCGAATGGCTGAACATCAATTGTTACTTCAGCCAGATTATAATCGATATCATTTATTCCGACCGGGAAACATATTTCAGCCGGCTCACATAAGAAGTGAGATTCATCCGGAGATAATACTACTAATGGGTTTGAATTCATTGTGACCGATGACGTAAACTGACACACCTCGGTAAAACAATCGGTTTCAACCGTAACAACAATTTCTTTTTCAACCGAACAGTTGGTATAGAAGCCTACTTCATTGGTCTCAGCGTCAAACCATGCCGATGAAGGAGTTACTGTTACAGTAGCACCAAATGGAATTCCGCCAATCGGATATGAAAGGGTTTCGGGTCCGCAGATAAACTTGGTTACATCGCCGGGACAAACCAATTCAAAGGTGGGAGCAACTTCGACCTCGACAGAAAATTCACTTGTGGCCGTTTCTCCGCACTCATCAGTTGCGGTCAGGATTATGACATTGTTTCCAACTACCGGAGTGAAAATCACTTCGGTTCCGTTAATAGTTCCATTATTTACTTCACAACTGGCAAGGTTGCCATCAATATCATTACAGATAAAGCCATCTAATGTTATTGGTGACAGATCACATAGATACAGTTCTTGATTAGCAGGTGTTGTAGCGGTTGGTGCATTATTTAGTATTATATTAACTGTTGTTTGACAAGTGACAATTTCGCCGCATTCATCGGTCACGGTCAAAGTAATAATATTTTCTCCCTCAACGGGAATAAAAGTAACATCGTTGCCGCTCAGAATTCCATTATCAACATCAGCCGTAATTATGTTTCCATCAACATCTTCATACAAAAATCCTGAAAGGGTTACTGAAGACAGATCACAAACGAGTAAATTCTGAGTTGGCGGACAGGTAACAACAGGAGCGCTGTTAAGGGTAACGTTAACTATTGTCTGGCAAGTCACTTCTTCCCCGCACTCATCTCTGGCGGTAAGGATGATTATATTTTCGCCTTCGACCGGCGTAAATGTTACCATATCCTCAACCAGATCACCGGTATTCACACCAACAAACGTAAGATTGCCATTAGTATCGTCAACATAGAATCCGGAGATTGTTATTGGCGATAAATCGCAAACCTGCAACTGCAGATCTTCCGGGCAGGTTACAGTTGGGGCTCCATTCATAGTTATGTTAATAGTTGTTTGATTTGTCGTTACTATGCCGCACTCATCAGTCGCGGTTAAAGTTATTGTGTTTTGTCCAAGGACTGGAATGAATGAAACCATATCGCCAGATAAGCTGCCGTTATCAACTTCGCAGGAGATCAGATTGCCATCGATATCATCGCAGATAAATCCCGGAATCGTTATTTCGGATAAATCGCAAACAAATAGTTCATCCGGCTCCGGAACCGAGGCAGTCGGCGCATTATTAAGAGTTACTGTTACGGTCGTTTGACAGGTCGTTTCTAATCCGCAATCATCGGTAGCGGTCAAAGTAATAACATTGGTGCCTTCAACCGGAATGAAACAAACGGTTTCACCGACAGGAGTCGTAGCATCACCGGTATTGGTTTCGGTGACATTCAAAATAGATTCAATTGAAACGGCACTTCCATCTTTTGATATTGTTGTGCGACCCGGCTGGCCAACAAAATAGCCACCGGTTACGTCACAGTTTATTAAATTAGCATCAATATCATCGCAGATAAATCCGTCAATACAAATTTCGCTCAAGTCGCAAACAAACAGTTCCAAATCACCCGGGCATGTCGCCGTCGGCGCACTATTCAGGATAACTGTAATTATTGTTTGACAGGTAACAACCGCTCCGCATTCATCGGTGGCGGTTAGAGTAATTATATTTTCACCTGCTACCGGTATAAAGGTAACAGCATCTTCGACCAGCGAACCATTATTAACTTCGCAGGAGACTAAATTGCCATCTATATCATCGCAAACAAATCCCGGAATCGTAATCTCTGACAGATCACAAAGGAACATTTCCTGATCACCTGGGCAGGTTGCGGTCGGCGCGTTGTTGAGAGTAACTGTAATTACAACAGAATTGGAAGCAGTATTACCACATTCATCAGTGGCGGTCAATGTAATTGTATTGTCGCCAACAACAGGAGTAAAGGTAACTTCGGTGCCTTCAAGAGTTCCATTGTCAACTTCGCATGAAACAAGGTTGGCATAACGATCTTCGCATATAAATCCATCTAAAGTAATTGGTGATAAATCACAAACAAATATTTCTTGATCATCAGGTACTGTCGCCGTTGGCGCCACATCTAAAACAATATTAAATATCGTTTGACATGTGGTTACTTCGCCGCACTCATCGGTAGCGGTAAGTGTGATAATATTTTCGCCCTCGATAGGTGTAAAAGTGACCTCATCACCAATTAAGGCTCCATTGTCAACTTCACATGAAACTAAATTATCATCAATATCATCGCATATAAAGCCACTTATTGTATGAGGTGACAAATCACAAAGGGCGCGAATATTGACCTGGGGACAAGTGGCTGTTGGCGGGCTGTTCAGCGTTACTATTACAGAAGCCTGACAGGTGGAAGTCTCTCCGCACTCATCGGTAACGGTCAGTGTAATTAAATTCTCGCCGTTTACCGGGGTGAAAGTAACTTCGCTTCCGTTCAAAGTGCCATTATCAACTTCGGCAATAAATATATTGCCGTCAATATCTTCATACTGAAAACCGCCTATCGTAATATCAGACAAATCGCAAACAAACAGCTCCTGATGAGGCGGACAGCTCGCCGTCGGTGCACTGTTTAGTGTTACCATAATGTTTGTATAACATTTGGCAGTCTCGCCGCATTCGTCAGTAATTGTTATCGTAATATTGTTGCTACCCTCAACTGGCGTAAAAGTAACATCGCCGCCAACCAATTCGCCATTGTTGACCTCGGCACTCACCATATTACCGTCAGGATCAATATAACTAAATCCGGAAATCGTTATCGGAGATAGATCGCAAACAAACAGATCTTCGGATGGCGGGCAGGCTACATATGGCGCTCTATTAAGAGCAACATTTATTATTGTCTGACAAATGGTTGAAACTCCGCATTCGTCAGTAGCAGTTAATGTAATAACATTTTCGCCCTCTACCGGCGTGAAAGTAACATCATTATCTGTTAATGTTCCGTTGTCGATCTCGCAGTTGACCAGATTTCCATCGATATCATCACAAACAAATCCACTCAGTGTTACCGGTGATAAATCACAAACTAAAAGGTCTTGAATATCCGAACAAACCGCGGTTGGCGGACTATTCAGAGTAACCATAACAGTTGTTTGGCAAGTTGTAACTTCACCGCATTCATCAGTAGCGGTCAGAGTTATTATATTTTCACCTTCGACCGGAGTAAAGGTAACATCATTTCCGCTTAAGGTACCATTGTCAACCATACAAGAAACCAGATTGCCATCGATATCATCGCAAACAAATCCGCTCAGTGTTACCAGAGATAAATCACAAACTAAAAGTTCCTGAACCGATGAGCAAGTGGCTGTCGGCGCAGTATTGATAGTTACATCGAGATTGATAGTATCAACATCGTATGCTTCACATTCATCCCACGCAGTAACGATCATTTCATAAACGCCAGTAGCAGGTGGCGTAAAACAAGCCATCCCGGTTATATCGCTATAATTTCCGAAATAGCCCCCGGGAGAAACTTCGACAGTAATATCAGTTAAATTATCATCATTATCATCAATACCGACCGGAACGCAGACTTCAGCCGGATCACAGAGCCAGAATGACTGATCTTCCGGAAGTATTACAATCGGGATGGAATTTAAAGTAACGTCAACAGTAAACATACAACTGTCAAGATCAACCGGCGGACAATCATCACATTTTGAATTTTCCGTGCTGACAATAACTTTTATATCTTTAATTACCGAGCAGTTAGTATAAAAACAGATTGAGTTTATATCGCGATCAAACCACGCCGATGATGGCTCAACGGTCACATCTGCCGCTTCAGGGATACCACCGATCGGATAACATAAGGTATCGGGCTGACATATAAATTCCGTCGCACTTGATGGAGGACAATCAAGTACAAAACCAAGAATAACATCAAAAGTAACCAGTGAAGTATCTGCCCCGCAGGAGTCAGAAACTTCCACTTCAAATTCATAAATACCGTAATCGGCAGGAGTAAACGTGAGCATTCCGGTATTGGCATCAATAGAACCATCTCCTGATATTAAGGAGAAAGCAATCGGATCATCCTCAGCATCGGTGGCATCAACATCATAGTTTAGTTCTTCGCCAATTATAGCCACTTTTTCAATCATTCCACCATTGGTAATAATTGGAGAACGATTAAAATAGATAACATATGTTTTGGTAAAATAAACCGGCTCACTCTCATTATCGGTAGCGACAAAAACTACGTCAAAAGTTCCTTCTTCGGCAGGCATGTATTCATAATATCCATTGGCAGGGGAAACAGAAGGAGTATAAGTCAATGTCCCGGGACCAGAATAAAGAGACAGACTTAGTGTCTGCCAGTCATCAATATCAGTGACAACAATTGTATCATAAATCGTTGATCCCTGGCATATTGAAAAGCTTTCCTGAGTCGGCGGTTCAAATTCCGGCGGATAGTTTGGGCAACCTTCGCATAAACTCCTTAAGGGGCCGGAAGTAATATCGGCCAGAACCGATATCCCGCCATCTTTTGTTACATCACCAAAAACGTTTAATGAAAACAATAGAAAAAAGGTTAGGGCAAGTGCCGTAACCGTGATCTTATATCTATACATCATTCCTCCAAAAGTATGTCAATAAACCGTGATGCTCACGTACTGGCGGTACGGTACTGAGAAGAGCATAACCAACTAACAAGTTATAGCTGCCCAATATCTTCTGTGCATCCTTTAAAGCAATCGTCTCGGAATAAACCGAGACATAAAACAAATTAGTAAGTACTAATGCAGTATAACAAAACCACCAATAATATATCCTTAAACCTGAATATGTCAAGATATTTCTGGCGCCATAATTTCCCCGAAATCCCTTTATTACCATTATCTTAGAGATTTCTCCGGTAAAATTATTTTGCTTGCCTTTAATGTCTATATTTTCTCTAAAAATCATATATATTTCAACACCCACAAATCTAAAATATAGTTTGTCGGAGAAAGTTACTGCAATTTCCCTGCCTTATTATCAAAATGAAGCAAACAGAAATAAGATTAGAATAAATGAGTATTTTCCAGGATAATATATCCTTATTTGCATATATGCCTTATGACATATCGTTATATTATACATAGCGTTACGTGATTATGGAAAGATAATACTTCTTCTATTGAATCGAAATCACATATTCATTTTTACCAAAATATCTCAAAATTACTCATCTGAAGTTGCATGTTTATCAGCCAAATATGCAAGAGGTTACATAATTATTGAAAAAAAGGACCGCCCTATTCAGGCGGTCCTTTTATAAAGTATACGGTAAGCTATTTTGAGTCGAGAATAATCGGCAAGCCATCCTTGCTGTTGCCGATTACGACTATTTTAGTGTTGGGGGATTCGGCCAGTTTTTGCGTTGCCTCAATACCTTTCCAGGTGAGTAAGGAGGGAGTCAAGCCGGATGAAACGATCTTTTGAAAATCGGCAATACCCCTGGCTTCAATCCTTTTTCTTTCAGCTTCCTGGGTTTCTTTCAGAAGAACAAATTCCATTTTTTCGGCATCTTGAGATGCTTCTAATTTGGCATTGATAGCCTCTGTTATTTTTAGCGGTAGGCCAACATTGCGGATAATAATATTCTCGATCGAAATAAATTTATCCTTCATTAAATTTTGCATTTCCAGCACAATTTCATTGGCAATCTCTTCCCTTTTGGTTGAATAAATCTCTTCCGGTTTAAATTTGCCAACCACCTGTCTGGAAACGCCACGAAGAGCCGGAGCCACAGCAACATTATAATAGTTGGGCCCCACTGTAATTTGCAAAGAATCAAGCTTGTTAAAAATCGGCCGGAACCAGACGGTCATCTCCAATCCAATTGAGGCGCCATCAGAAGAAAGAACATGTAGATCTTCCCTGCGCTCATCAAGCTGAATTTTGTAGACAAAAATATTGTTCCACGGGATATGCCAATTGAAACCTTCGTCATAAATTTTACCCATTTCGGTACCATCGCCAAACTTATAATAAAATACTCCCCGATGGCCCGATGGTACCTGGGTTCCGCATCCTGCCATTCCTGAAACAAATATCAGGATAAGCAAAAACGGCAGTAACATTAATTGATTTCGAGTCATACGACCTCCTTTAATTATATAACACTTAAGTATCTAATATTCTAAAGGAGATTGTAAATGAAAAACAACTATATATCAATAAAAATATTATTAAAATATCAAATATCTACTTTGAAAGGAATCACATAATCGCCGCGCTTCACCAGTGTCGATTCAACAACCAGCGTCTCCCCCGCGGCCGACACCGTATCTACCTTGAAATAATACCCAGATTCATCGCTATCAAATGTAATTAATTGATAAAAGACATCCGTCGCCAGAGGAATTTGCCAGCCCGTTTTATATTTTCCATCATCCAGAACCGTGTTAAAGGCCTTTATACTGTCACTCCTGTCTCTGGAGAACAATCGTTCCTTATAAATACTTGTAAAAGTAATTGAATCACCAAGCGGAAGTTTTGCCATGTTGTCTTCCAATATGTAATATCTTCCCAGTCGATAGTTAGGTAAACTTGAACTGTTAACGGGAGTAGCATAAAAGGTCAAACCGGTATCATTGGCAAAAGCGCCGTCAATACTATAATTCAAACCGGAATATGCCCAGAATCGCCACCCATGATATTGATAGGTGTCTCCATATATCTTTATAAAATATGCAAAACGCTGTAAGCTATTCTCAAATTTATAGGCTAAAGTCGTATCATTATCACGAATACGAT
>JAUVBC010000067.1 GCA_030591405.1 Candidatus Zixiibacteriota bacterium | reverse complement strand
TGACAATGCAACGTAACATTTTTCATGTCGATACAGATATTTTCAATCTCTTTTTTATGTGGATTCGTTTCACCGGTTACTATGTCAAAATGAATAGTGTTTATTTTCATCGAAATGATTGCATCCAACACTTTTTTGGTCTGGTTGGAGGAATCACTGCCGCCAAAAAATACCAATATATTTTTAATTTTTCCATCACGCATTTTTTGCTTTTCCCGGGTTTTGTAAAACTCAGGGCGAAGCAGGGCGTATGATGGTCCAAGCATTTTAAAACATGAATCCGGAACCAGATCGTCATACCGATGCTCCAGGTTTTTAAAGAAATTTTGATCCAGCAAAAAGTCGCAAATATGTTTCCGGTCGGCCAGATCATCGATCACCATTAAATAGTCGCAGCATTCTTTTAGTTCTTTTTCCCAATCTTCGTCAAGCGCATAATGATCGACTATCAACAGATCAACAGGCTTCTGAAAAGATTTTAAAATATCAACAGTCTGCCTTGCATCGACTCGCCAGTCAACTGCCAGCCACAATCGATGATTGTCTCTTGTTTCAGAATTACAATTTTCATAATTAGTCGCCAGCAATTTGTGAACCACAAATCCGGCCGAAATTATCAAATCAATAATATTTCCCGGCAGTTCCCGACAGATAAATGTAATGTTGTGCCCATCTGAAAGGAATTCTCCGGCCAAAGTCATACAGCGGGTGACATGTCCGGTGCCAATAACCGTCGATGAATCTACTCTGAAACAGATATTCATTGTGAATTAACCATATAATAAACTGCCTGCGCCATTTCAAGATCATCGTAATTGTCAATATCAACCGCATATTTCCAATTCATCGAATGGAAAATGTATCCTGATCCGTAAAATGTTTCCTCATCCCTTAGAGCCTTACGGTCGGCTATCCAGACAGCACCGGTTGGACAGTACAATTCTTCCAGATCCTGAGAACGTTTACCATGAATTTCCGGAAATAAAAATGTTGGTATATGTCTGTCATTTAATTTTACCGCCCACCAGGGATTCATCCAGCCGAATTTAAAACAACTGATTTGAAATTTGGCCCCTTTTGCTTTAAAATTATTATATCCATCAACAATCTGTTGGCCGGTCCTGATCGGACAGTTTGCCATCAGCTGCACGACTGTATCATATTTCTCGCCGAAATGTTCTTCCGCCTGCCCCACTGCCTTGATAACAGCCTGCGAAACCGGGGAGTGATCATCGGCGAACTCATCTCTTAAAAAGGGAACCTCTACACCATGATTTTCAGCTATCTGCGCGATCTTTTTATCGTCGGTACTGACAATGATTCTTTTGAAAATACCGGAATCAAGTGCCGCCTTAATTGTCCAGGCAATCATCGGCCGTCCCATGAAATCAACTATATTTTTGTGTGGAATCCTTTTTGACCCGCCGCGAGCAGGAATAACGGCGATAACATTTTTATCTACCATGTCGTCCACCCACCATCAACAACCAGATTATGACCGGTCAAACCGGAAGAACCTTTGGAAAGAAGAAAACTGACCGCCCCATAAACTTCTTCACGTTCAAGCATTCGTCCGGCCGGACAAAACTGGCCGTATCGTTTTTTAAAATCCTCGTTGGCTCGTCCTTCAACGCCGCCATAAGAAATCGAGTTTACGCGAATATTTTTGTCGGCCAGACGAACCGCCAATTCTTTGGTAAGATGAATCAGGGCCGCTTTGGCAACACCATAATTAATCGGTGATTATTTTTCAAAATTCTTGTATAGTCCCGGAGTCGGTGCAACCATACCGTACATTGAGGAAATATTAATTATATTATCAAGCTTTGAATTTTCTAAATTTATAAGAGCCATAACCAATTCGTACGCCACCACCACATCAAGCAAAAACTCTCCAACCCAGTTTGTACGATCGATTTCATTATTTTTGTTAATTTTTAGATAATTAGTACTCCGGGCATTATTGACCAGTGCCTGAATCTGCAAACTGTTTTTTTCAAGATAAGTTACTATCTGGCGAGAAAAATCTTTTTCCTCAAGATCAACATTAATGACATGCAGTGAACCGTTCTGACAATGGTCGTTGAATTGATTTTTTAGTTTTTTTATATTATTATCGCTGTGGCTGGTAGTAACTACTTGATAATTATCTTTTAGAAGATCAGAAACAAGTTGCGAACCAATGTTCCCTGTCCCACCGGTTAATAGCACGGTTTTAGATTTTGACACCCAACTCTCCTTTCTCGATAACATCAATCACCTTCAAGACAAACTGACGTTGAATGGATTGTCGTGTACGAACTGCATCGATAAAAGCCTCCAGTGCATTTTTAAAAGCTGCATAGGTATCTTTAAACAATAAAGCCTTGGAGCCGGTTTCACCCTCCAAACAAATTTCAAGCGGAGACTGATTATTCCCTGTCGTAGCGAAATTTGTAATTAGTCCCGATTCCCATATAATTTTTACCGTCCTGGTTTCAGCTCGGTGAGTCGCCTCAACTTTTTTGGCAATTCCCTGATTGCCGATTATTTTCAAAACCGGTTCGATAATATGAACACTGTATTTTTGCCAGTCTTTCATGATCGTAGCTTTAACCTGTTTAAGCTTTCCCAGACTGCTGAAATCGTTTTTCTTCGGATCAAATTCATCGGCAAATCCCAAGGCCGAGCAACTGAATATCTGACTGTCATATTTCTGAAAAGAATATATTTTTTCTGCTTCGGCCACCGATGTTGCCAGCGGTTTATCGATATAAATCGGAACTCCCGCTTCCAAAAATGGTCGACTCATTTCTTTATGATTTTCCGGATCATCACGTGCCAGGAGAACCGCATCAACCAAACCGATCATGTCCTGATAATTTTCCACAATATTATCTATCAAACTGGCCGCCGCGATATGTTCTGAAATCTTTTTATCTTGCGTCCAAATATGTGTCACTGTTGCATCAGCAATTGCATCATCGGGAAATGTTTGGCGCCCTAAATATTCAGGTATAACAGGGAAGGGGCAATCTTTCATCACTTCCCGATTATATCCGTTAAAAATAGCCGACCATGAATACGGGTGACCGTTCCCCTCACTCATCCCGATTACACCGAGTTTTAATTGCTTCATGACAGTTCCCACATTGCAGGATTGATTATTTTCTCATCAGATATCGAAAATTTTGTAAAATCAATATTCAATTCTTTTTCAAAAGCTGCCACATTTTCCTTAAGATGATCAACACTATTAACGCCGAGGATAATATAGTCTATCTCCTCGATGTTTTTCACAAAATTAAGTGCTGCCGTTTGCGGAGATATGTCATTTTCTTTTAAGAACACAAAATATTCGCCAATATTAGTTTTGATCGGTTCGAAAAACTTCGGTAGTTTTTCCTGTTCCATTAATAAGAGACCCTGCAAAAATATCGAGCGGGCATGAATCTCAATATTTTGTTTTTTCAATTTGGTCAGATGCCCCGAATTTATCAATCGCTGATCAAACAGATTAATCGGCAGTTGAATAATGTCCGGCTCAAAGATATTAAGAATCGCGTCAATCTGAGTCGAATTATAAATCGAAACACCAATTTTTGTTGCCAGACCTCTTGATTTTAATTCCAATAATGATTTAGCCAGATACACACCACCCGGAGCCAGCAGGTTTTCGGCATGATGCACCAACAGTCCATAAAGTGTATTGCAACCTAACTGTTCAAGAGAGGATTCGAAATATTCAGTGAGAATATCTCCCGATTTTTGAGTTATTATATTTTTATCAAAAACCGGAGTCTTGGTGACAATATGAAAATGCTTTTCTTTGATTAGACACTTACCAAGAACCTCTTCACTGTTACCGTAATTAGGCGAAGTATCAAGCATCTCTATTCCCAGAGTTTTTGCCTCGTCAAGAATCTGCTTAACTTCATCAAGGCTGTTCTGCCCACGACGGTTGGATATTCCGTAATCCATTCCATATTGCGCCGTTCCCAGACCCAATCGTTTCCCTTTTTTTGTATCATCTTTCATCGGTTCAACCCCGATACAATATCTTTTTTATTTCATTCAAAACACGATCACAATCGCTATTGGCTAACTGAGGGTACATTGGAATACTAAGTGCCTGTTCATAATACCGTTCCGCATTTGGAAAATCACCCGGTTTGCTGTTTAATAGATGGCGATAGTACGGTTGCAGGTGAACCGGAATATAATGCACCTGGGTTCCGATATTTTTTTCACGCAGTTTGTTCATCAACTCCGCCCGGGAAATATTAAACTTATTAAAATTTATCTGCAAAACATGCAGATGATACGCATTATAAACGCCATCTTTTTGCTTCAATGGTCTGACCTCATCCGGATCAAACATCTCCGCTATCTTTTCCGAGTAATATCGCGCGATTTCGTTTCTTCTTTTTAAAGAATGATCCAACTTTTTGTGCTGGCTGATACCAAGCGCCGCCTGAATATCGTTCATTCTGTAGTTAGGACAAAGCTCCTGCATCTCGTGATACCATGGGTTGGCCTCACCCATTTGTGAATAAGCCATTTCAGTGTTAACAAAAACCTCCCGATTGATTCCATGATTCCTGAACCGGCGGAGCTTATCGGCAAGCTCTTCATTATTGGTTGAGACCGCTCCACCCTCGCCGGTGGCAATATGTTTCACCGGATGAAACGAGAAAGCCGACATTGATGAATATTTATTCCCGCCAACCATATATTTATTGCCGTCATGTTCAAACCATGCACCGAGAGCATGGCAGCAGTCATCTACAACTGCAATTTCATTATTTTGGCAAAGCTGATAGATTTTCGGAAGGTCAACCGGCAAACCGGTGAAATGTACCGGTACTATCGCTTTGATTTTTTTATTTTTATCGGCAAAAATTGCCTCGTCAAGCTTTTCATAAGAGATCAATGCTGTGTCATAATCGACATCGACAAATTTAACCGAAGCGCCGACAAATCGCGCGCAGTTGGCCGAGGCGATAAAGGTAATAGGTGTTGTTAAAACTATGTCGTTTTTACTCAGACCAAGAGCCATCATGGTCAGATGCAATGCTGCTGTACCATTAGCACAGGCAACAACAAATTCGGCATTTAGCTGATTCTTGAGTCTGTCCTCAAATAACTCAATGGTTGGACCTTGGGTCAGCCAATCCGATTTGAGGACCTTAATGACCGCTTCGATATCATCGTCATCAATATTTTGCCGTCCATATGGCAAAAAGTCAGTTCTATTTTTTGTCTGTTCCATAACTCTACTTGAGGCCAACTAAGGAAATAAGAACCTTCAATATTAGCTGTCTTCTTTTTCTGTCGAGTATTCCAGTTCTTTTGATTCGGCGCCCTGGACAAATGATAGTTTTCTTGTTCCCTTTTCGCCGGTCGATTTTTTTACCTTAAAAGATGGATCAACATGGTCTTTAATCAACTGGCGAATCTGCTCAACCGTCAGCCATTCTTTGTTTTTGCCGCTTCCGTAGCTAAATCCGATCGGACAGTTTTTTCCATTAAAAGCTTTTCGGTAGCTGTCAACATCCCAGAGTCTCATCGATGGCAAAATTACATAATATTTTTCAAATTCCAGCGTATTGATCGCATCGGTTTCGGTAATCATTTCTTCGTGAAGTTTTTCGCCCGGTCGAATACCGACCGTTTCGATTTTACAATCTGGAGCTATCGCTTCGGCAACATCCATTATCTGGTAACTTGGGATTTTGGGAACATAAATCTCACCGCCCCACATATTCTCAAGAGCATAGAAAACCATATCAACACCCTCTTCGAGGGTAATATTAAAACGGGTCATTTTTTTGTCAGTGATCGGGATAACACCTTCTTTGCATTTCTTCAAAAAGAATGGAATAACACTTCCACGGCTACCCATAACATTACCATAACGGACCGCCGAAAATTTGATATCTCGATTTCCTTTATAATAATTGGCCGTTATAAATAACCGGTCGGAACAAAGTTTGGTGGCGCCATAAAGATTTATTGGTGCCGCCGCTTTATCGGTACTTAGTGCCACAACTTTTTGAATATTGAGATCGATACAGTTCTCAATCACATTCTGTGCCCCCAGAATATTAGTTTTGATTGCCTCAAACGGGTTATATTCACAGGCCGGAACCTGTTTCGAGGCAGCAGCATGCACAACAACATCGATATTCTCAAGTGCTCGCCGAAGCCGTTCCTTGTCACGGACATCTCCGATAAAAAATCGTATCTGGCCATATTTTGAGAGTGGAAATTGTTGCGACATTTCAAACTGTTTGAGTTCATCGCGTGAGTATATTACCAAACGCTTTATTTTTGGATACCTTTTCAAAACCAGTTCTACAAACTTTTTCCCAAACGATCCTGTTCCGCCGGTAATTAGAATAGATTTCTCAGATAGCATCTATATTTCCTCAAATTGTTTTATTCAAATTGTTTAAATTGTCTTAGTTTTGTAATCTGTCAAACCCCATAACAGCTTAAATTATAACTACTTGACTAATCTAAAGAATTTTTTGTGTCAAAAACAACAACTGTTTTATAAAAAGTGAATAAATATTTTAGCCCCCCCCATATGTCAATTCCGTAAGTATATTATTATTCTTTCGGCGGGACAGAAATTCTGCCTGTTATTTTTTGTAAATATTTATCAAGAAATATTTTCCCGCTTAAATGGAATAATTTTAAAGAATCTATAGGTTGACTCTGATTAATCTAATTGAGTGTATTCATAAGAATAAGCCAGACAATCGATTGGTAGAATTTCTATAGGTCCATTCAGATGGCACGGTTATTGATTATACAATTGGTAATTGTTTAGTAATAAAACCACGGATGGTAATTATTTTTGTTTAAAAAATTTGGGAATATTTTAAAAATTCGAAAACCTGATGCTGCCAATAATGGCCTGGTGCTAACTGGCGATTTGCTTCAATTCAACATAATATCAATTGGTCGCCATTTAATTGGCAATTTTCGGCCCATAATACTTACGGCCGTTATTTGTATGATGATTTCTGGCGCCATTCTGTATTTTGTACCTGCAAAGTTTTGTTCTTACGCCTCGATTTTGCCAAGCGGCAAGGGCGATAACCTTTCTCTTTTAAAAGAGATGACCGGGTTAGCCGGTCTTGGAACAGAAAACAATGAAAACTCATCAGCCTTATATCCCCAAATATTAAACTCAAGACAGATTAGAGAATCAGTGTTAAATAATGTTTATAGCTTTGGAACTCCAATTCAAACCGGGGTCACCCTTAAAGAATATTTTGGCACGACTATTAATGAGCATCTGCTTCGAAACCTTGATAATATAACATCAATCGATCTCGATAAAAACACCGGCCTGATAACGATCTCTGTGGAAACCGAATATCCTGAATTATCCCAGGCAATCGTTCAGCGTTATTTGGCCGAACTTGAAGATTATAATATCAACCGAAGAAAATCATCTGCAAGGGAACGGGTCAAATACTTGAAACGCGAATCGGCCGAACGTGAAACCGAATTAAGGCAGGCCGAAGATGACTTGGAACAATACCAGATGGCCAACCGCAACTGGGATATGACCTCTGACCCGGGGATACTAAGCAATCTAAATCGGAAAAAACGGGAAATCCTGACCAAGACCGAAACCTATCTGTTTTTGAAAAATCAGTATGAACTGGCCAAACTCGAAGCCCAGAAAGATATCCCGATAGTCCGTATTCTCGATAACCCATCATTGCCGCTAATTAAATCGGGACCTCAACGATTACTAATAACATTATTTTCCGGATTCACCGGAATGTTGATTATGGCTATATTTTTATTAATTATCAATTTTTTCAGAAGTAGTCGAGAGCCGATCCCTGATAAATTCGAGATGCCGGTTATCAATCGCCAAACAACAATGACTGCCGAAGAGGTTACTCGATGAAAGTAGCAGTGGTTCATGATTGGTTGGTTACGTTTGGTGGTGCCGAACGGGTTCTGGAGCAGATTCTAAAACTATATCCCGAAGCCGATATATTTACGTTGTATGATTTCCTGCCGGACGAAGACAGAGGTTTTCTGAAAAATAAAAAAATAACGACTTCATTTTTGCAGAAATTTCCGTTTGCCAAAAAGAAGTATCGAAGTTACCTGCCGTTGATGCCGCTGGCGATAGAACAGTTTGATCTGTCCGAATATGATCTGATTATATCAAATTCGTATGCCGTCGCCAAAGGTGTTATTACCGGACCGGATCAACTTCATATCGCTTATGTTCAATCGCCGATCCGATACGCTTGGGATCTGATGTATCAATATCTCAATGAAGCCGACCTGACCAGAGGACCGAGCAGTTGGCTGGCTCGAATGATTTTGCACTATATCAGAATGTGGGATGTTCGGACCGCTAATGGCGTCGATCATTTCCTCGGTAACTCCCGTTTCATTGTCAGACGAATAAAAAAAGTATATCGGCGCAAAGCGACAGTGATGTATCCCCCAGTTGATGTCTCAACCTACGGTTTACATCTGGTAAAGAATGGTTTTTACCTGACCGCATCAAGAATGGTACCATACAAAAAAATCGGTTTGATTGTCGAAGCATTTGCCCAAATGCCGGACAAAAAATTGATTGTGATCGGTGATGGCCCCGGATATAAAAAGATTAAAAACATGGCGACTTCAAATGTGGAAGTGTTGGGGTACCAGCCGACCTCGATTATGCGACGGTATATGCAACGGGCCAAAGCGTTTGTTTTTGCCGCGCAGGAAGATTTTGGAATTGTCCCGATTGAAGCGCAGGCGTGCGGGACACCGGTTATTGCCTTTGGCAAAGGTGGGATTCTCGATACCGTTATTGAAAATGAAACCGGCCTCTTTTTTGATAAACAAGACACAGCTTCTATCATTGATGCCGTTGAGCGGTTCGAACAACTGGTAGAGAAAAACAGTTTTAATCCGGTTAGGATTCGCCAGAATGCCGAACGATTCTCTAATGAATGTTTTCATGAAAAGATTAAGTCATTTGTCGATTCAGCTCTTGCAGAACATGATCTGAATATTAATGGCTCCTCCGAAGAACCTGTCTCCGCCCGCAACCGAATGAAAACACTTAATAAGTCTATCGACACAGAATTTTCCAGAAAATTGGTTTTAAAATAACGACAGATATTTCCTTCTTCCATACAGATACATAATTTCCTAATTTCTAAAATGGCTTTCCCCCCACGGTAGACAGTTGTTCCGTCATATTTTTGTTTTTTACAACAATGTTGCCATTAATGTGTCCGGTTGGTTCTCAAACCGACCGGATTTCCCGGTCAATCTGAGGATTAACCGGGC
>JAUVBC010000354.1 GCA_030591405.1 Candidatus Zixiibacteriota bacterium | reverse complement strand
ATTGCCGCATCTCGATGCAATCAAGATCGATCTTAAATCGATCCGGGAAGATTATTATAAAAAAACCGTTAATGGTGAACTGAAACCGGTTTTGGATAGATTAATTCAAATCAAAAAAGCCGGTGTCTGGCTGGAAATAGTCTTTCTGGTTGTTCCGACTTTGAATGACAGTGACGATGAATTCAAAGAGCTGGCCATATGGATTAAAAAATATCTCGGAGTTGATACCCCGCTTCATTATTCAAGATTTCACCCGCAGTATCTGCTTAAGAATCTTCCTATGACACCCGAAAAAAACCTGCAGAACGCTCACGATATTTCGCGAGCGGAAGGATTAGAATATGTCTATCTCGGAAATCTGCCGAGTCATCCGGCCGAATCGACCTATTGCCCGGGATGCGGTGAATTATTGATCGAACGTAAGGGATACAATATCTCCAAAATTAATTTAACAGGCAATCTTTGCCAAAAGTGTGGACGGGAAATTCCCGGATTATTCTGATGAATAAAAAAGCGTTTTTACTCGGATTCTTTTCGGTCGGAGGACAGGTTCTATTACTCCGTGAATTGATTTCAACTTTTAGCGGCGATGAACTTTTTATTGGTACCGCTCTTTTTGGCTGGATGATGGCAGTCGCTCTGGGAGCTTATCTTGGCGGTAAAAAGACAAATCGTCTTGGCGCAAAATTACTGTTTATAGCTGGTGCAATTCTGCTTCCGCTTTCTCTTATCGCTATTCGTTTGTCTCCCGTTATTCTACAATTTACAATAGGTGAGATAATGCCGTTTACGCTGGCCGCGATTATATCAATACTTTCAACTTTTCCGACCGGTTGTATATCAGGAATTCTATTCTCATCTATCTGCCGCGAAGGACATCGCCCCTCGGCTTCAATAAACAGCGTGTATCTATTTGAAGGATTCGGCGCTTTTGTTGGAGGTGTTGCCATAACTGCACTAATCGGTCCGGTATTTTCAAATCTTTCTATGGCAGTTGGACTGGGCGTTATTGTTGTACTGTTTGGTTTGGTATCACTTAATGGTCGGGCGGTATATGTAACAGCTTTCATAACGCTATTGATATTAATAGCAATAAAATATTCAATTCCGAAATTGGATTTTCAATTTGAACAGATTAAATATTCTCCCTACAGTATCGAAGATATTTTTGAGACACATTACGGTTCTCAAACAATAATAAGCAGAGACAGTACAGTGGTTTTATTAACCGATAATAAAATCGAAGCGACCTATCCAAATTTAGAAGCGGCCGAAAATATATTGATTCCGCCTCTGCTTTACAAACCTGAAGCCAAGAATATTCTGATTTTCGGACGTCCGGAATTTGGCGTTGGGCAATTGTCAAAAATGTTTCCGGAAATTAAAATAACAGCTATTGATCCGAGGGAATCGCTTGGTCCGGCGCTGGACAAAATATTCAAACCAAACCAAAAAATAAATCGTATCGACGATGATCCAATAGCATATATCAACAGCAATGATATCATAACCAAATATGATATTGTTATAGCTTTGCCAGGGCAGCCAGACAGCTACAAAACCGGACGATTTTATTCAGAGCAATTATTTCGAATGACCAAAAGAATACTCAAACCTGAAGGTATTTTTTATTTTCCGACATCTTATGACACCGACCGATTTATCTCTGAGCAGAAGAAAAATGTATTGTCAACTATTTATAGAACAGCCAATTATTCTTATCAATTTGTTAATCTTTGGCCCGGAACGTCAACCCTGTTTTTTATGTCAAATGAACCGATATTTGATGTACCGTATGATACACTTATCAGTCGCATCGAAAATCTAATATACAAACCGCAGTTTATCAGCGATAATTATTTAAAAGACAGGCTTAATGAGTTTAAGCTATCCGGTCTATATGAAAGCTTGGATTCTGCTGGCGAAAGAAACAATCTTGAAAATCCGAAATTAATTTATAAACAGATACTATTGAATTCAAGACTTTACAAGACTGATTACACAATTACATATTTTATCTTTGATACGATTTACCCGGCTTTATTTGTTCTTCTAGCAATTATTTTGCTGCTTATTTCTTCGATAATGGGGCGAAGGAAACGGAAAACTTTTGGTCTGTTTTTGTACTTTACAGCCGGCGTGACAACATTAACTGCCGAACTTATATCATTTTATCTGTATCAATCAACCGCTGGCTCTCTTTATTCAGAGCTGGGATTATTGATTGGGACCTTTATGCTCGGATTGACCCTGGGAACATACATATCAATTAAATCTGAGGCCGAACGACTGGAATATCCGTCATTGCTTTTGCTCTTAACGTCAATGCTTCTTTATTTGTTTACCTACGCCCAGATCCCTCCAACCGCACTGCTTTATTATCATCTGCTATTTTTATTTACAACCGCTTTGGCCGGAGGCGGATTGTTTGTGGCCGCGACATATCGATATTATTTCGGGCGAGCAGGGGCGAATCGAGGCACCGGGTATGCTTTTGAGAT
>JAUVBC010000321.1 GCA_030591405.1 Candidatus Zixiibacteriota bacterium | reverse complement strand
GTCTCTCGTGACAGAATTCGTCCTGCCCCCTGGCAATGCGGGCATGGCTCGGAAAAGGTCATCGTCAATGATGGTCTGATCCGCTCACGAGTCATCTCCAATAGTCCAAAATCATTAACCGGACTTATCGCTCGTTTCGCCCGATCTTTTCTGAAAGCATGTTTAAACTCTTCATACAGCTTGCGGCGGTTTTCAAATCGATACATATCGATAAAATCGCAGACAATCAGTCCGCCCAGATCACGAAGTCTGATTTGTCTCGCAGTCTCGCGCGCCGCCTCCATATTGGTTTTAAAAATAGTCGTCTCCTGGTCACCCTTACCGACAAACCGTCCGGTGTTGACATCAATGGTCACCATCGCCTCGGTTTGGTCAATAATCAGATACGACCCTTTTTTTATCCAGACTTTGCGGTCAAGCATCTTTTCAATTTCCGCTTCCAGTTTATACAGATCAAAAAGCTGGGTATCACCCTTATACAATTCAACTCTATCTTTCAACTGCGGCATCACCTGTCGCACATACGCCATAATCGTCCGGTATTCGGACCGATCATCAACCAAAAGACGTTCGACATCATCGGTGAAAATATCACGGATAATCGAGGTCGTAATTTCGGCCTCCTTATGAATCAAAGCCGGTGCCGGCAATGTCTCGGCCCGTTTGCGAAGTCTGGTCCAGAGTTTAAGAAGTCTTTTTACATCGGATTTGATATCCTGTTCATTTTTACCCTCGGCTTCAGTACGAACAATCAAACCAAAACCTTCCGGACGAAGCGGATGCACAATCTTTTTCAGCCGTTTCTTCTCGTTCCAGTTTGATATCCTTTTTGATACCCGGACATGATCGTCATCAGGCACCAAAACCAGAAACCGACCCGGAATCGAGATCTCGGTGGTTACACGCGGACCTTTGGTCGATATCGGTTCCTTGGTGATCTGAACCAGAACATCCTGCCCCTCTTCCAGAACCGTTTCGATTCCCTCGCGTCTTCCCTTGCGAACGATATCTGCCGGCGCCTCTTCTTCATCAAGAAGTTCCGATTCATACCGTTCAAGAGCGGTGACATTTCCCATGTCAGAACCGTGCAGAAAAGCAGCCTTTTCCTGACCAAAATCAATAAATGCCGCCTGCATTCCGGGAAGCACCGTTTTGATTTTACCCTTGTATATATTTCCGACTAAACGCTGTAGCTGCGGCCGCTCGATATACAGTTCGACCAAGCGGTCATCCTCAACAATTGCTGCTCTGGTTTCATATTCCGAGCAACTGATTACAATCTCTTTTTTCATAAACTTAATTTGAGCCAATTACTGGCTATCTCCTAAAAATTCTTTCTCGCGGGGTTGGTATCCTTGAAGGAACTGGTCCCCACTCATTTTAGCTTTGCCTTCCGGCTGAAGCTCTGTTATTTCGACAACACCTTTTGCCGTCGAAACTAATAATTTGTGCTTATCTTTGATGATATGCCCCGGTTGAGTTTCTGTCACTGTCTGAATTTCGGCAACTTTGCCTTTATAAATTTTAATTATTTTCCCCCGCAAAAATGTGCGGGCGCATGGAATCGAACTCATACCTCTGATAAAATTAACCACTTTTTCGGAATCGTTGTCCCAATTGATATTCGTATCATGCGGATTGATTTTTGGTGCCGGGGTAGCCAACGCCTCATCCTGAAACATGGTCATTTTCACATAATCATTTTCAATCAGATCGAGAGTCAAATCGATAGCCGGTCCCGCCTCTTTCGACATCCGCTGATAAAGAGTGTCAAAATTATCTTCTGGCTCAATTGCTATTTTTTTCTGATAAATAATATTTCCGGTATCAACCTTCCTTTTCAGGTAAAATGTCGAGAGTCCGGTTTCGGTTTCACCATTGATCAGCGCCCAATTAATCGGAGCGGCACCGCGATATTTTGGTAAAAGTGAGCCATGAAGGTTAATTGAACCGAATTTTGGAATGGTAAACAGTTTTTCAGGTAAAATTTTGAAAGCAACAACTACAAAAATATCGGCATTAAACTCTTTGATCTCGTTGATGAAGGGTTCATCCTTGAGCGACGTCGGCGTAAGCACCGGAATCCCAAGCTTTTGCGATGCCGATTTTACTGGAGTAGGAACCAGCTTTAATCCCCGTCCCGATTTTTTATCAGGACCGGTTACAACTGCAAGAATTTCATGTTTCTTGCCGGAGTACAGGTACTCCAGTGGTCGCCGGGCAAACTCCGGCGTCCCCATAAAAACAATTTTCATTTGTTGGTCGTTCGTGACTTAAAAAACCGACGGCGCTTAATTACGAAGCGGCGCTTAGTTTCTTCAGCTTACCCTTTATCAGGGCGCGAGAAATAGACGAGAGATAATCAATAAAAAGCTTTCCTTCAAGGTGGTCATATTCATGGAGTATCGCGCGGGCCATCATGCCGGACGCCTCCATCTCAAATAAATTTCCATCAATATCGGTTGCTCTTATCTTAACTTGTTCCGGGCGGGAAATTTTCTGATAAATTCCCGGAAATGACAGACAACCTTCTTCCAATACCACCTCACCTGATTTTTCAAGAATTTCAGGATTATCAGGATTAATAAATACCCGTAACGACTCGGCCAAATCAAGCGCCGATAGATCGACGATAAAAATCCGCTTACTGACCCCCACCTGAGGGGCAGCCAGGCCAAGTCCATTAGCATCCTGAATGGTGGTGATCATATCTGCCACCAAATTTTTTATTTCCCGATCAATCTCCTTGACCGGTTCAGCTTTCTCCCGTAACACCGGGTCGCCGTATATGACGATCGGTCTATTTGCCACGAAAACTCCGCTACAATTATGAGTCCAATTTACCCGCTATTGAGGACTTCAAGAACTCGACTTTAATTTCATCGGTAATTTTTACGACGACTTTGTTTTTCTCATCATCAATTGCGAAAATCGTTCCAAACATACCGCTATTAGTCACTATTTTGTCGCCTCTTTTCAATTCCGTGAGCAATTTTTCATGCTCTTTCTGTTTCTTGCGCTGGGGTCTGATAAGCAGTAAATACATTATC
>JAUVBC010000344.1 GCA_030591405.1 Candidatus Zixiibacteriota bacterium | reverse complement strand
TCTTCAATCTCATCGCTGTCGCCTTTATCGCCCAGTTCCTTTTTAATAACTTTGAGTTGTTCTCGCAGAATAAATTCCCTTTGGATCTTACCCAGCTCCGATTTGGCCTCGGTCTGAATTTTTTTCGATAGTTCTAATACTTCGATTTCTTTATTTATCAGAGCCAGCAGGCTTTCCATTCGTTTGTAAATATCGATCTCCACCAGAATCGTCTGCTTTTCGTGAACCGATATATTCAGATTAGATGCAACCAGATCGGCAAATTTCGACGGCGTCTCCTGATTTATGGCCGAAACATGTAATTCTTCGGTAAGGTTCGGAGCCAGCTCAATTAAAATTTTGAGCCGGTCGGAAAGATTCCTCTGAAGCGCCTCAACTTTGACAGCCGAACCGGTCCGTTCGGTTAATTCTTCCACTTCTGCCGTTAGGTAAGGATCGGTATGCAAAAATCGTTTGATCTTAATGCGAGTCAGGCCTTGCACCAATAAGCGAATTGTCCCATCGGGGAATTTCAGCATTTTTATAATATTGCCCGATGTTCCGGTATCAAAAATATCATCGGGGCCGGGATTGTCTTCTTCCTGATCGGCCTGAAGAAAGATGCCGACAGTACGGCCCTTCATCAAGGCTTCATCAATCAAATGCGCCTGTTTCTTTTCGTTGGCCATCAATGGTACAACCATAAAAGGAAAAACAACCATTCCGCGCACCGGAAGGATCGGCAGGATATGAAGTTTGGATTTACCCTTAGTCTCTGGCTTATTTTTTATATCTTTCACAATTTTTCCCTATTAATTAAATATCATCTAAACATTGAATAAAAATAATATAACATCGCCGTTTTTAACAATATATTCTTTTCCTTCAACATGAAGTTTCGCCGCCGAATTGAGAGCCGGAAGCGTTTTATATTCCATATAGTTTTCATAGGTGGCAACTTCGGCCCTGATAAAACCTCGTTCAAAATCGGTATGAATAACTCCGGCCGCCTTCGGTGCCGTTGAACCTTTTTTTATCGTCCAAGCCCGTGTTTCGGGAGGGCCGGTAGTAAAAAATGAAACCAATCCAAGAAGATCATAAGATTTCTGAATAAACCTCTCAAGCGCCGAGTATTTTATATTCAAATCATTCAAAAATTCGCGCTGTTCTTCATCGGATAACTGAGCCAGTTCCATCTGGAGCTTGCCGCAGATAATCGATATTTCCCGGATATTTTCTTTTCTGAACTTTGAAAAATCATTTTCTATTGTTTCAGTATCCGTTAGTTTATCTTCGGAGATATTAAGTACAATCAACTGCGGTTTGAGCGTCAGAAAACAGTAGCCGCGCAATTCCTTTTTATCACTTTCGGATAATTCGATTTCCGATAACATCTTTTCATTTTCAAGAGCTTCTTTGCAGAGTTTTAAAAGCTCCAATTCCCGCGCCCGATCATGTTTGCCGGTCATTTTTATTGATCTCTCAAGTTTATCAAAATTATTCTCGATCAATATCAAATCGGCCAAAATCATCTCATCGGCAACGGCTGTAAAATCCTGCTCAGGAGTGGCGTCGGGATTAAAATAATCGGCTACAATTGCAAAAGCATCCATAAGCCGTAAATCGGCCATATTGCCAAGCTCACCTGTCGATTTTTTTCCTTTGCCGGTAAATCCGCTCGAATCCAAAAACTCAATTTCGGCGTGAGTCAACTTTTTGCTATCGCTCAGAACGTGCAAATTGTCAGCCCGCTGGTCGGGGACCTTAACTATCGCACGATGTATGGCTCGGGAATAATCGCCAACGGCAACCTCCTGCCCGGAGGCGGCATTAAACAGCGTGGTTTTCCCTGATTGCGGCAATCCTATTATACCAAGTTTCATATTTATTTATTATAGATTGTACTATAAATACAGTCTACTTTTTCTCCTGAATCAGTGAGCGAAGTTTTTTAAGATTTGTTATATCCTCTTGTTGATCGTCTCCTTTGGGCGTCTCGAGGATTTTTGGTATCTTTTTGAGACGGTTGTCATTCATAACATGTCGAAAAGGCTCCAATCCCAAATACCCCTCACCAATATGTTCGTGACGATCTACTCGAGAGCCAAACGGCTTTTTGGAGTCGTTGATATGAATCACTTTCAGATTTTTAAGACCCAATATCGGGTTAAACTCTTTCATCGTTTTTTTGTAATCTTTTTCTTCCTGAAGCGGATAACCGGCCGCAAAAATATGGCAGGTATCTAAACATACCGCCATCCTTTTTTTATCTTCGACCATATCGACAACTTTGGCCAGATGCTCAAATTTGTAGCCAAGATTTGTTCCTTGTCCGGCAGTTGTTTCCTGACAGACAATCGTTTTATTGTCCGGCAATTCATCAAAGAGACGGTTGAATGACTCAGCCATCTTTTTTAATCCAGCTTCTTCACCGGAACCAACATGAGAACCGGGATGCATCACCAGATATGGAATTTTTAGCAAATGGCATCGCTCCAGTTCAATTTTGAAGGCATCGTAAGATTTTTGATGCAAAGTTTCATCAGGTGAAGCAAGATTAATAAGATAACTATCATGAGCGCAAATCGCTTTGACACCGGTTTCCTTTTGTGCATCGAAGAATTTTTGAATATCCTCATCGGTCAGCGTTTTTGCTTTCCACTGATTGGATGATTTGGTAAAGACCTGAATCACCTCACAGGTTGCTTTCTGACCTAACCCCGGGGCGTTAAAAACTCCGCCCGCAATCGACATATGAGAACCTAATGGCATATTTATAT
>JAUVBC010000228.1 GCA_030591405.1 Candidatus Zixiibacteriota bacterium | reverse complement strand
AACCTGATAACATCTGCGACCAATAACAATACCGAGTTCAGCTTCGTAATCAACCCTGTTTGACATCTCAGGATAGATTATTTTTTCTCCCGGACCGATTAGCGCCGAAGGTGGCTTCATAAACAGGACCGGCGATTTCGGAACTTCGGTGGCCGATTGTGATTCTTTTACATGATCTCTATAATTTAAACCGACACATACAATTTTACTTGGTTCCACCGGAGCCAATAATATGACCTGTGAAAGATTATAGTAGTTTCCGGTTATGTCAAAGCCAAGCGCCGGGTTGCCCGAGATTTCGGCGATACCGTTTTCTTCAAATATTCCCCAGCTAATTTTCTCGGCCGTTTTATATCTAACAAATCGTTCCATCTTCTTACCTGCTACATCCTTAGTCAAATAAACCTGTCATTTAAGTTACGGGCAGTGACAACCAAAGTCAAGTTTATAAAACTTTAGATAGTTTTCTCTTTCCACTTGCCTCTTCTGAACCAGAACAACAAAACTACCGCTTTAAATAGTGATGTAATTGTTAATGACCACCAGACACCGTTTATCCCAATATCGAGAACAAAACAGAAATAATACGCCAGCGGCAACCTCGCTAATGATCCGGGAATCGAAACAATCATGGGCGGCATTGTATCACCCGCTCCCGAAAAAGAGCCCTCAAGAATAATTTCGATACCCATAAAAACTTGTGACAGGCCAAGTATTATCAAATAATCGGCTGCTATTTTTATCACAGCAGGATCAGATGAAAACAGTCCGGCAATCGATTCCGGGATTGCAATAAATAGAATTGATACAATCGATGTTTCCAATATAACTAATTTCATCGTTCCCCAGGCACATTTGGCGGCCCTATCCGGTTTTCCGGCACCAAGATTCTGCCCGACCATCGTGGCGGCAGCCATGGAAAATCCAAAGGCGATCAGAAATGATGCCGATTCCATTCGATTTCCAAGTCCCATAGCTGCTCCGGCGGCATCGCCATAATGATGAACAATTTGAATTATAAACCAGTAAACTATAATAAATGTAATATTCTGCAGGGATACCGGAAGACCGATCCTGAATATTTTGAACATCATCGACAAATCAACATGAATCCGATACCAGCGACCAAGCGAAAAATCTAATTTGCCCCTAAATATAAGAACGAGCATAATTATAAATGTACAAGCTACTGCTATAATAGTAGCCATCGCCGCCCCGGCGATTCCATACGCCGGAATCGGTCCCCATCCAAATATAAGCAAGGGATCAAGACCGATATTAATAACAGTCCCGGCTGCAAAAGCAATTGTCGGCGACTTCGTATTTCCTGATGCCCTGAAAATCGATCCAAGAACATCATTGATAAAAAATATTGATATCCCGACGAAAAATATCCGAAGGTACGATACCCCCAGCTCAATAACAGTCGGGCTCGCTTTCATAAACTTTAGGATATATGGAGTCGCCGCGACCCCGATAACGGAAAAGATTAGCCCAATTCCGATCGCCATCTTAATTCCTTGCGCTGAAACATAAATCGCTTTTGGTTTGTCATTGGCACCGATAGCTCTGGATATCAGAGCTGTTAATCCAGTTACAATAATGGTAATGGTAGCAAATAGAGTCCAGGTGGTTATCAATGACGATGTCAGCGCATCCTGTTCGGCGGTACCCAAAAAGCCAACCCAAAAATAATCAGTAATCGTAAGTGCAAATTCCAGAAACATCGCTGCCACCACCGGCCAGGCAAGCCTGAAGATTGTCGAATAGATTGGTCCATCGGTGATATGTTCTACTTTGGCCATACGATTATCTTTCGGAATGTTTATAGATGCAGCAGTCTGGCAAAATATAATTCATTTTTCGAATCAGGTCAATTTGGAAAGAAGTTGCTTATCATAAGCAGTTTGCACCGTCTCAATTATTTCCGGATAATTATCAACAATTATTTCAAAACCTTTAAAAGTCGTTTTGACCGTTTCAGATAGAATCAGAATATAAAATGCCAGCGCAATTTCCTTGTTAACAAAGGGACCATATTTATCATCTTGATAGTCTGATTTCCCTTCTATCACCAACCCATCTTCCAGAGCGCCAGATTTAATACCAATATTTTTTAACATCGATGATATTTCATTAAACGGATTGTTCTGCCAGGTTCCATATTCGGCAATATCTCTTATAACGGTATTGTTATTACCAACTGCCGCGGCAATAGAAATATAGGGAATCAATTCCATCAAAGCAGTGGCGGTTCGGCCAGACAGTTTTCGCCCTTTTGCCTTCCGACCAGTGACAGTTAGATCATTTGTTGTGTAAGGCGGTTTCGATTTTTTATTACTTAATTCAACATCGGCGGCAAAACCTTTTAGGAACTTTATAAAGCGGTTCATGCTGTCGTTGATATAAACATCCTCAACTGTTAAACTTTTCTTTTTTAGAATCGCCAATAATATAAAAGCGGCCAATGAATGATAATCAGATGGCACAATAATTTCACCGCCTTCTATCTCCGCTGATTTCTTCAAATCAATTTTTCGTTTATAATCAAAATTCACCACCCGGATTTTCTTGCGCGGATCATTGGGATCAATAGTTATTTCAGATTTGGTTTCTTCACATGATAAATTACATCCCAAATATTTAATTATTATTTCAAAACCGTTTTCAGTAACAACTTTTTCTTTAATAGAGATTGATTGCCCGCAAGTAAGACTATAAAATAACAAGCAGTTTTTCAAATATGGCAAAGCATTTGAGAGCTTACACTCAATCGGTGACTCAGAAGATGACCTGAAATATATCTGCCTGATTTCAGCCTTATGAAACAGATCAACACCATATTTACTAAATGTATCAACCAACAGATCAACCAAATCAGAATTGATTGAATTTGCATATTTAAGTGAGCAACAGATATTCCTTCCAGCCAGATACCCAACTATTTGCGCCAAAGGTACAGCACCGCCCTCATATTCCAATTCAGCGCAGTCATCAATATGGATTGGCGAATCAGACTTTATAATTATCTCCGTAGCGCTACGCTCTGATACACAACCAATAGAGTTTAAAAACGATAAAGTAAAAGATGTGTCCCTGCTGCGATTATAATTACGGACACAGATATCTGTTTTGACCAACAGACCAATAATTAAAGCATACTGGGTTATATTATAATCTCCACCCAGCCTGAATTTTTCGGGAAGTTTTTTCAGCGGTTTGATAATCTCGTTCATTAATTATACCTGTAATTTTACATCTCTTCGGGTGCTTCAATACCGAGAAGATAAAGTCCTTCGTTGATTACAATTCTAACAGCATTCACCAGCGCTATCCTCGCTTCGGTTAATTCGGCATTATCTGATATGATCTTGTCAATCCTGCCATTGTCGTCTTTACGCTGATACACCTTATTAAATGCCGAAGCCAGTTCCTGCAGATACGAGCTTATCAGAAATGGCTCGTTTAATTCTGAAACCGACCAGACAATTTGCGGGAATTTGTATAGTATATCCAATACCTGTGCCTCTTCTGCTTTATCCAGTAACAAATAATCTACTCTGGTTGGAATTCCCCTGCCATAATTACGGATCAAAGATGATAGCCGGGCATGAGTGTACTGTAGATATGGTCCTGATTCGCCGTCAAAACTGAGCACCTGGTTCCAATCGAAATTAACATCCTTTTCCTTGCGAGTTGACAGATCGGCGTAAATCACCGCTCCGACCCCAATTTGTTGGGCCGTTTTATCAAGCTCTTTAAGATCCGGGTTCTTTTCTTTTATTTTTTCTTTAGCAAGTGCAATTGCCTTGTCAATAACCTCATCAAGAAGAATAATATTCCCCTCACGAGTTGACATCATCTGATCCTTAAATTTGATCCATCCAAACTCAACATGTTTCAATCGTGGTGACAAACATTCTTCTGCGGGAGTTTTATTAACCTCATCAAGCAGTTCGATCACCTTAAAAAGTTGTCTGAAATGATCCCGTTGCGCCGAGCCGACAACATAAAGAGCCTTGACAAAATTAAATGTTTTCCACCTGTAAAATACTCCAGCCAAATCACGGGTGGCATATAAAGTGGCCCCATCCCCTTTTCTTAAAAGACAGGGAGGCAGATTATACTTTTCGAGGTTGACAACCAATGCTTCCTGTGAAATTTCGGTCAATCCCGCTTTTTCGACTCTTTCGATTGCCTGCTCCATTTTGTCGTTATAAAATGACTCACCAGTGAGATAATCGAATTTCACGCCAAGAAGTTTGTATGTTTCATTAAATGATACAAGCGAATACTCCTTGAATTT
>JAUVBC010000311.1 GCA_030591405.1 Candidatus Zixiibacteriota bacterium | reverse complement strand
ATGGAAGCCTGGAATTTTGGCTTTGTTTAACCAAATGGAAATGTTTGGACCCAATCGTAAGCCTCTGGAAAAAATTCCCTACAAGTTCTCTTATAAATTTATTTGTGAAGATGCGAAATGTAAGGGCCATAAAAAGATAATAACTGATTGGGAAGTCGGGCAACTATATAGGCGTATGAGAGATAAATTTGGTAATGAAAAAGACGCTGTTAGCAAAGTTAGAGATAAGCTGTTATTAGATTTGTGTGGTCCTACAAAAGATTCTCACTTTTTTGTCGGAACTACAAAAAGGTTTGGTTCTTGGATAATTGTTGGGACATTTTGTCCTAAAAGGGAAGGTAATGATAATCTTAACTTATTTTGATAATAGAGGAAACGACAATTTGAATAGCAACATATAATAATAAAATATTATTCCTGACGCATAACTATATTCGGCGGAGAGGCGATTTTGCCGGAGTGTTTCTGCATCTTTTGGCGACAAAACTGACGGAACTCGGTTTTGAGATTTTTGTGGTGGCGCCGCATGATGCCGGGACTCTGGAATATGAGGAAATCGACGAGGTTAAAATATTCCGTTTTCGGTATGCCGAGGACAAAGACGAAACTTTTGCCTATCGCGGTAATATGCATCGTCAATTATTAACCAATCCATTTAAAATATTCGGCCTGATAAAATTTCTGAAAGCAGGTTATAGGAAAGCCGTTGAAATAATCGAAAAAGAGAATATTCCGACTGTGTCACTGCATTGGGTGATCCCGAACGGTATCATTGGCTATTACCTGAAAGATAAATTTGGCGACAGAATAAGGATGTTTCTTCATTCGCATGGCACCGATGTCCGCCTGCTGACCAGCTATTATCTGATTTATCTGTTCTTTAAACCGATTATAAACAAATTCGAACGCTGGTCGGTTGTCTCCAATTATTTGAAAAGATTGATTCTTGAGCGGGATATTTATATCGCCGACAAAATTGATGTTATTCCGCTTCCCAATGATGAAAAACTGTTTTACCCCGATGATAATATCACCGAGGATCCAAACTTGATTTTGTCGGTTTCACGCCTGACCGTTCAAAAAAGACTCGCCGTTTTTGTCAAAGCAATTGCTCTTTTAAAAGATGAGTTTCCAAAATTACGAGCAGATATTTATGGTGATGGCCCGGAAAAACAGAAGCTGTTATCACTAATTGATGAATACGATCTTGAAGATAGAATCAAAATTTTATCCCCGGTTTCGCAGGATAACCTGAGGGATATCTACAATAAGGCAGCAATTGTTGTCTTAAATTCAGTTGATGAGGGATTCGGGTTGTCTCTGACTGAGGCAATGCTCTGCTCTCGTCCCGTTATTGGCGCTGATTCAGGGGGGATTACCGATATTATCGATGAAAACCGGACCGGTTTGCTTGTCGAAGAGGATAACCCGGAAGAATTGGCCGAAGCGATCAAGAAGTATCTCAACGATCCTACATTAAAGGATAATCTAAGCGAAGCGGGATATCAAAAAGCGCTGGAGAATTTTTCCAGCCAAGCAACCGCCCAACGATTTGCTTCTCTTTTTCAGGAATCGAAATCTTAGTTTAATTTTTGATGCGGTAATTTTTACCACAAAATTTTGTTAAAATGATATCAATCTTCCTTCAATTTCAGTGAGGAAAACAGCTTTTTAGACATCAAAAAAATATAAAATAATTGCTCTAAAATAAAAATATTTGTTGCAAAAGATACTAAACAATTTTTTATTTAATTAGTGCTAAAGCCGTATAGGGAGTGAGTTGGCACCCGGAAAGATAGGGACTGGCGTTTGGTTTGTCAGAAGTCTTGAGTTAAAGTGATAAAGAGATTATTGAGGTTTTATAAATAGAGTATGATGGACTGTGTTGTAATGGTGAATAAAGGACAAAGATAACCCTTTTAATAGATATATAATAATTAAATCATTTGGAAACCAAGTAATTGAGGATAGAAGAGGTACTAACGTACAAAGGAGGCATCAATGCCCGTAAAGAAAAAACCAGCTAAGAAAAAAGCTGCCCCGAAGAAGAAAGTAGCTGCCAAGAAAGCTGCTCCAAGGAAAAAGGTTGCTGCCAGGAAGGCTGCACCGAAGAAAAAAGTAGCCGCCAAGAAAGCTGCTCCAAAGAAAAAGGTTGTTGCCAAGAAGGCTGCTCCCAAGAAAAAAGTTGCACCTAAGAAAAAAACGGCTCGTAAACCAAACGCCGCTTTTATGAGACCTGTCCAGCCGGATGAAGCGCTGTCAGCCGTGGTTGGTGCGAAGCCGATTCCGCGGACGGAAGTTACCAAAAAGCTCTGGGCTTACATCAAAAAGAATGATCTCCAGAATCCAGCCAACAGAAGAGAGATCATTGCCGACGACAAACTAAAACCATTGTTTGGCGGAAAGAAAAAAGTCAACATGTTTGAGATGACCAAACTGGTCTCGACCCATATGAAATAGTCCGCGATTGACTTTTTTTGTTAGTTTTATTAAGGCCGGATTTATCCGGCCTTTTTATTTGTACATTGTTTAATATTTGGTTTTATTAATCCACAGATTTAAAGTTTCTTTTTTTATGAAACCGATTATATTCATATCATGACAACCGAGAAGAAAAACAGATATTCCAAATTTATTACACCCGGAATATTTTTCGGTGCTGCTCTGATATTTTCCTTGCCCTTTCTTTTGAAATGGAACTATATCGGCCCGCGCGATTGGGAACTTTTTGTTACGATGGCGGCTATTCCGGTTAAATCTATTTTGTATTATCATCAATTTCCGTTTTTTAACCCGTATCTCGCCGGGGGAAACATCCTTTTTGCCCATCCCGAAGTAGCGGTTTTTTCACCGTTTTTCCTGATTGTTCTATTATTTGGAGCAATCGGCGGTCTGAAACTTCAGGTTTTGATTGTATACTTTTTGGGATTCTGGGGAAGCTGGCTTTTTTCACGACAATTGGGCTTGAGTAAAATCTCATCGTATCTGGTTTCGTTTGTATATTTCGGATCATCATATTTCGCTCTTCACTTTTCAGCTGGGCATATGCCTTTCACACACTTTTGTTTTTTGCCTTGGTTTTTATATTTTCTTCTTAAAGCGAACGAAAACCGAAAATATCTTTTGGCCGGTGCCTTTTCAATTGCTTTGATAGTACT
>JAUVBC010000068.1 GCA_030591405.1 Candidatus Zixiibacteriota bacterium | reverse complement strand
ACCAGCCAAAAGTTACGGCAAAGCCATAAATACCCATATATCGTCCGGTTCTGCCCTCAGGAGCCAAATTTGCAGTCAAAGCCAGAGCTGGAGGAGATACGCAATTCTCCCCCATTGTTATAAATACCATAGCTATAATAAAAAGAACAAATGTAGTGGAGAAACCAACGATAATGTACCCGCAGGCAAATATGATCGAACCCAAAGCAAGTTGCGAGGTCAACCTGAATTTTTTAATAAGGCGTGTGGTCGGAAGCTGGAAAACAGCCACCATCAATCCATTAAGCATAAACAATATCCCCAGTTGAGGCTTGCTAATTCCTATCAGTTCCACACTATATAAAGAAAATGGGGCTATCAATTGGGCAAATACCAGATAAATAATAAAAACAAAAATAACAAACCTGAGAATTAACTCATTCCCTTTATAAGTAAATATATCTTTTAATTTAAGTGATCCATTATTATTGCCTTGCGGTTTTATACCTCTTAAATATTTGGCAATAATCAGGCCGGATATCAAAGTCATACAACCAGAAATTATAAACAGTATTGAATAGGAACTCGCAGCCACAAATCCGCCAATGCCGGGACCAAGCGCCCAACCAAAATTACCAGCCACCCTGACGACGGCATAGGCATCAATTCGATCCTTAAACTCAACCAAATCGGCTACCGCCGCCTGCGCGGCTGGTTGAAATATGGCACCAAAAATTGCATTTAATATTAAAAGGGAACCGATGATTAAAAAACCGGATTCATAATAAATTGCAAGGGCTGTAATAAAAAATATAAAGGTACGGATCAACTGAGCCATAACCATAAGAGAATAACGTCCCAGCCGATCGGAAAGCTCCCCGGACAAGGCCTGTGTCGTTGCCCTGATAATAGCCGTCACGCCAAAAAACAAACCTATATCGATAAGAGAAATACCCAACTTAGAATAAAAATATATTGCAATAAATGGAATGGAAATTGAAAAACCTGCTGAAGAGGCAATCCATCCGATAGCAAGAATCCAGAGACGTCGATCAAATTTATTAATATATGCTTTTAGATTATCGTACATTTGACAGTAATCCTTTTAGCAAATCACAAATTTGCCCAAATCCATCCAGAGGGTACTTTCCAAAACCTTTTTTGGCCATCCGAATCAAATCGCCACTATTTGATAATTGTTTGAGTTTCTTGGCAAAGTTATCGGCGGCCTTGTCATCCAATATCTCTTTAGCAACTTCATTATTTATCAGTATCTCTTTATTTATTGGGGAAAACGGTCCAATCAATTGATGTAGTATAAACATCGGGACGCCCAATCCGAGTGCCCAGTTAGTACGTTCATGCGAGGGCGATACAAAATAATCAAAATATTCAAAAAGTATTTCCGTATATCTGCCTTCTTCTTCTCGATCAATATATGAGACCATAAGAATATGACTATTATTAAAATATGTCATGATATTATCTTTTGCATCTAACGGATCAATAATCTCGGCTCCAATTTTTGAGCGAACATCTTTTTCAAGTCTCCCCCCTGCTTCGCAAAAAACAATAGCCTTTTGGTCATTTTTCTCCAGAGATAGAAGCATTTTGATTATTTTCTTAACATGTCCAATCGGCTCGGCGCCTGATGAAAAGAAAGCACCGACAAGATCAGCATTGGCATTCAGTCGTGCTAATCTTGTCTCATACATTCTTGCGGCATTTTCTTTCAGCTTATTTTCAATGCATAATCCGGTTACGGTTATATTATTTTCATTGATTCCCTTTTGGCAAAAACTGTCTTTTGCTTCGACGGATGGTACAAATATTTTCCTGGCCCCATTCACAATAACCATATCAGGTACCGCCAATTCACCATGCTGGTAATAAACATCGGTTAAATCAGATATCATTGGGATCAGCATCGGATGCGCCACCAGCGTTGGATGTCGGTTCTTTTCTAAATAGTCTCTTATTCCTCGCGCCAATATTTTTTCGATAAAACCGTAACTGGCGATTTTTTTATTTTTGCGAATTGCCGAATAGATTTTACCGATCAATCCCCCCTGACTTCCCCGATGATACATAAATCTAATCAGCTTCCAAAGAGAAAGAGATAAGCCAGAAGAGAGATCAAAAACATTTGAAATATTTATATCGATCTTATCAGAGTGATTGCGTTGAATCTCTTCGCAGATGCCATCAAGGTAAAACGGGTGGCCGCGGCCGATATTTGTATAGAGAATATTTAGTTTTTGTCTATCTGCCATATCACATGTTTATCCTTCGATCAATAAAAGGAATATTTGACCCGAAACCAATATGTATATTGACTGGCAGCTACAATTTGGCCGGTTTTCGAACCAGAGTATCAAAGGCAACCGGATCGGTATCGCCTTCAGTATTAATCAGGAGAATCGTTGATTCATCTCCAACATTTAGTTTATTTCGAATTACCTGTGCAGACTTGTGATTTAATAAGGCCAGCAAACCGGCCAAACCGGCTGCTCCTGATTCCCCCGAAATAATCTGCCGATCATCTCCAGTCGGATTATAATATCTTTTCATAGCATCGACACAAAACTCATCCGACACTGACATAAACATATCAAACCTGGTTTTGATGAAGGGCCAAGCGACAAGCGATGGCGTTCCACAGTTAAGTCCGGCCATAATTGAATTTTGAACATTTTTGAGTGAAATTGGCAATCCATCTTTTGATTTTATTGATGCCAACAGACATGCAGCATCGGTCGGCTCAACAGAAATAAGTTTTGGAGTAGAAAAATGATATTCCTTATTATAAAACCATGACGCCGATGCGGCCAGTGCTCCTACCCCGCCCTGAATAAATAGCGCGTCAATGGTAGCTGATTCCTCCAATTCCTGATGGATCTCACGAAACATCGTTAGATACCCGGCCATAATATATTGAGGTATCTTTTCATACCCCGGCCATGATGTATCCGAAACAATCTGCCAGCCATGGTTTTTTGCATCAACGGCGGCTCGGTTAACAGCATCATCATAACTGCCATCAACAACAATTACTTCCGCCCCTTCTAATCTGATATTTTCTATGCGCGAATTGACCGAATTTCCCGGCATATATATTATGGCTTTCTGCCGCAACTTCCGGGCCGCCCACGCAACCGCTCGCCCATGATTGCCATCGGTGGCGGTACAAAACTTGATTTCATTTGGCTTTAGAAAATTACTGTTATAGAAGTTCTCTATTTTAATTTCCGGCCTATTTTGATTTCTTAAATAATCTTTTACAATGCGGTAGATCGCATAAGTCGAGCCAAGCGCCTTAAATGCTTTAAGCCCAAACCGGAAAGATTCATCTTTGATAAATAGCTGTTTAATCCCGAGAGTTTTGGCCAGATTTGGTAAGTTAATTAATTGTGTTGGTTTATATTCTGGTATAAAGCGGTGTAAATCAAAAATATCTGTATTTTCAAAAACGAGACAAGCTTCATTTTCCCATTTTGGATTTTTTTGACGATACCGGTTGATAAAATATAAACACATTAGAAAAGAGAATAAGGCAATATTATACTTTGACAACAGACAGAATTTTATCCGGTGCCACTATATATATTTCTTTTTCGTCCTCGACAAATTTGCCGTCGAGAAAATCAGTTTTAATCAGAGGAGAGCATTTTTCTGTCGACATTATATTATCCTGAGACAAACGGATAATTTCATCAGCATTGTCCACCAATAGCCCCAATATTTTGCCGTCTATCTCGCATAAGATGATTCTGAAATCTTCAGGATTATCGGTGGGGATATTAAACAAATAATCGGCAAGGGTTATTATTGGAATTTGTTTATCCTCATATTTCATTGATTTTTCGGCAATAATTTTCTCAGGAGATGTGCTTCCGCCCACACCGGGGATCAGTATTTCGACAACTTTGTTTATGTCGAGCGCCAACCGGAAAGAACTAATTGTAAAAACAAGATATTTCATATCACACCTGATTTATTTTATTGTTTCTATATTTAGTATCGTCTTTTTTCAAAAAAGAATAATTCATATCCAAAATCAAGTCTTTTATACATCTTCAATTAAATACTGTTACTCGTATTTATGAAAGCCAACAAAAATATTGCGCTTGAGATAAAATAATAATTAAACGCTATTTGGGGCAGATTCGTCATATGAGTATGTAGGGATTGATATAGATTAAGAAAGTCGTGATTTGGCCCCTTGCCTATTTTCCCCGCCCGCCTAATTGCGACTTTTTGCTATGTATAATGTTTTTTCCCGAAAATTGATTAATCAAAATATTTTGAGTGCATGACTTGCCAAGTTTTGATTTTTGGTGTATTATTTAGAAAAGAAAAATAATTATAAAATAAAAGAAGGCTAATAATGAAAGACGTAAGAATTCAGACTCTGGCCAGAAATCTGGTTGACTATTCTGTTGATTTGCAAAAGGGAGAAATTCTTTATTTGGAGATCAAAGGTATCGAGGCCCTGGACCTCGGCAAAGAGATCATTAAATATTCAACCGAAAAGGGAGCTATACCTTTTTACTTCTATAACGATGAATCACTTATCCGCCAGTATCTCCAATCGGCAACCGATGAGCAGCATAAAATTCTGGCTGATTATCATCTTGGAATGATGGAAAAGGCTGCCGCTTATATCGGAATCAGAGGCTCCGGCAATCCGTTTGATCTGGCCGATATCGATCATGATAAAGTGACTCGTTATCAAAAACTGTTCTATACACCGGTCCATCTTGAGGAACGGGTCAAACGAACCAAGTGGGTGGTGATGAGATACCCCAACAATGCTATGGCGCAACTGGCTGAAACATCTCAAGAGAAATTTGAGGATTTCTATTTTGATGTCTGCAATCTGGATTATGCCAAAATGTCAAAAGCAATGGATCCTCTGGTCAAACTGGTTGAACAAACCGACAAAGTCACTATTCAGGGACCCGGAACCGATCTGACCTTTTCAATTAAAGATATTCCGGTGGTAAAGTGCGACGGACTGAGAAATATTCCTGATGGCGAAGTTTATACCGCTCCTGTGAAAGATTCGATCAACGGCACGATCACTTATAACACTCCCTCACTGAGCGAAGGAACGGTTTATAATGATATCAGCTTTACCTTTAAGGATGGTAAAATCATCAAAGCAACTTCTTCATCGTTTGAGGAGAAACTGAATAAAAAACTCGACACCGATGACGGCGCTCGTTACATCGGAGAATTTGCAATTGGAGTTAATCCATTTGTTTTGCATCCGATGAAAGATACGCTCTTTGACGAAAAGATCCGCGGTTCGATCCATCTGACCCCGGGACAATGTTATGACGAAGCATACAACGGAAACCAATCATCGATACATTGGGATCTGGTATTGATTCAACGTGAGGATTATGGCGGCGGCGAAATCTATTTTGATGATAAACTCATCAGAAAAGATGGTATTTTCACCGATCCGGCCCTTGAAAAATCATTTTCTGAGGAAAATCTGAGTAGTTAAAATATATAAATGTACAATAAAATGCCGGACTAATAGTCCGGCATTTTTTTATTTTATAAATTTACTAAATCGCCTGGGAACGTCTGACCTTGTTATAACCTTCTTTGATAATTCTGACAACTTCTTTGGGATCATCGGTCAGGGAAAACATCTTCAATTCTTTATTTGATAAGGTTCCGGTTTTTATCGGACTCGATACGATCCAATCAATTAATCCACCCCAGAACTCAGAGCCAACCAAAATCACCGGCAGGTCAAATATTTTTTTGGTTTGAATCAAAGTCATCGACTCAAACAGTTCATCAAGGGTCCCAAATCCTCCCGGCATGATTACAAAAGCAGAGGCATATTTTACAAACATCACCTTACGGGCAAAAAAGTAGCGGAAATTAAGTGATACATTCTGGAAAGGATTGGCCGTTTGCTCCGATGGAATATCAATATTTAAGCCAATAGATTTTGAGGCGCCTTTAAAAGCGCCTTTATTAGCTGCCTCCATTATACTCGGTCCGCCGCCAGTAATAATATTAAAGCCGGCATCGGATAATTGATGAGCAATTTCCTGTGCAAGATTATAATATTTGGAACCTTCCGGGAGAGCGGCTGATCCGAAAATTGACACCGCCGGATTGAGGTGCCGTAATGTTTCAAACCCCTCAACAAATTCTGACATTATTCTAAAAACCGACCAGGTGTCAGAAGTAGCGTCATTCTTGATGAAATCGTTCATATGATATATTTCCTTTATATTTTTTTAACCCATTAATCGACAATATAACAAAATTATTAAATTCCAAAACTAAATTTCTGTCAGCACAACTCCTCCAATAGCTATACAACCGCCCAAAACAAAAGTTCCGCTAATGGTTTCGCCCAGAAGAAATACCGCCACTATCGTGGCAATAATCGGCTGAATATTGTGGAGAACGGCAATCCGTGATGCTTCCATATATTTTAAAGTCCAATACCATAAAAAATATGCGATAATTGATACAACAACGGCCATATAGAAAATTGACAACCAACCAGTTGAGGAAATATTGGTTAGTGAGAATTCCGTTGTTTTATATAACCCAAATGGAAAATATAAAATCGATCCATAAACCAAAGCGAGACCGGTCACCCGGAATGCTCCATATTTAACCGCCATCGGTTTTAATATTACAGTCCCGATCGCCCAGGCCAAAACCGCAATTAAAATTAACAAATCACCAAATAGATATTCACTGCCAAACTCGACTTTACCACCGGAAAGAATTATAAAAACGCCGCCTGACGCTATTAAAATACCGATGGTTCTTCGATAGGTAGCTTTTTCCTTTAGAAATATTACCGCCAGTATATATAGAAAAATAGGAATTGTCGCGAAAAGCAGACTTGAATGCGCCGCTGAGGTTTTTGATTGGCCAAGCAAAAAAAGCACCTGATTAAATGGAATAATTATTAGACCGGCACTAATAATTTTCAGCCTGTCTTTCCAGATAATTTTTTGCCTCTTATGCAGATAATATAAGATAGGTATTAGAATTAAAGAGGAGAGCGTAAATCGGCAAAAGGCATAGACAAACGGATCGACCTCATTCAATCCAATTTTTGCAAAAGGAAATGCAAAAGCGGCCAGCACCTGATGTAACAACACCATTGAATACAGGAACCATAACGGCCTTCGAGATATTACTGAAACAACTGACATATATTTAATCAAATAAAAATTAAGGTAACTAACACAAAATTAAATTTCAGTTAATATAACCCCGCCTATCACTACTATCCCTCCAATAACAAAGGTACTGCTGACAGGTTCCCCCAAAATAATGGCGGCGGCGGCAGTGGCAATAATCGGTTTAAAATTATGAAGTATCGCCATTTGAGAAACTTCCATATATTTCAAAGTCCAATACCAAAAGAAATAGCCCAAAACTGAGAGTCCGACTGCCATATAACCAATAGAAAACCATCCGGCAAGGCTAATATTCGATATTGGTGCCGAAATTGTTAGCGCTAATCCAAATGGGAAATATGCAATCGAGCCATATGTAAGCGCCAGACCAATGACACGAAAAGCGCCATACTTGGTGGTCAATGGTTTAAGAATAATTGTTCCGACCGCCCAGGCAAAAACGCAAATCAGAATAAGTATATCTCCATATAAATATTCGGTCCCAAGCTCAACTTTCCCACCGGAAAGAATAGTATACACTCCAACAGTTGCCACAAAAATACCGATTGTTTTTCTAATGGTAGCTTTTTCTTTGAGAACAAATATTGCCAATATGTATAAAAATATCGGAACGGTTGCGAAAAGTAAACCTGAATGATTTGCCAGAGTTTTTGATTGACCAAACAGATAAAGTACCTGATTAAACGGTATAATAATCAATCCGCCAAGAAGTATCCTTAAATTGTCTTTTCTGATGATTTTCTGCCGCCGGTTAAGAATAATTAGAACCGGCATATATACTAATGAGGCAAAACTGAATCTGAAAAACGCAAAGACAAATGGATCTATTTCATTAAGACCAAGTTTGGCGACAGGAAATGCGCAGGCGGCCAATATCTGGTGCAGCATGATGACAAGATATGGAAGCCAGATCGGTTTCTCAGTTGATGATCCGTTATTCATATTCTTGGGTGTGGGATTACTTTACTTATCGTTGATAATATTTATATTCGCTTATCCTATAATATATTACATCACCACTTTAAAGTATCCCTTTATAATAACCACCATCAACTGCAATCGATGAACCGGTAATAAAAGCTGCTTTCTCCGATGACAAGAATGCTATCAATGCCGCTAATTCATTGGGGGCACCTAATCGCCCGGCCGGAGTGGTTGCGATCCAATCATTATAAATATCGTCGGGACTGGTGCCCATCGCCTGCGATTTAACATTGGCCAGTTCTTGAAGTCTTTCGGTTTTGGTATAACCGGGACAGACCGTATTAATTGTCAGGCCGCATTTGGCATATTCATTTGAGATCGTCTTGGCGAAACCGGTCAACCCGGCACGTAAAGTATTGGATATAATCAAACCATCTATCGGTTGCTTAACCGCTATCGAAGTTATAAAAACAACTCTCCCCCATTTTTCCTTGATCATCCCAGGGATAACAGCACGGGTGAGATTCATTGATGAAAAAAGCGTTAGTTCAGCCGCCTTCTGCCAGACTTCCTTTGAGTGGTTCATAAACAGCCCGGCTGGCGGACCACCGGCATTCGCAACCAGAATATCAACCGCTCCCAGCTCGGCAGATACCTTCTTGACTATTTCTTCGGCTTTTCCGGCAATTGCCAAATCGCCCGGATAAATGGCCAGGACAGCCCCTGTCTTTTTTTGAATTTCTGCAGCAGCTTTTTTCAAATTCTCTTCTGACCTTGAATTTATCGCCAGCTTGACACCCTCATCGGCGAGAGCCATAGCAGCGGCAAATCCTAATCCGGCTGAAGCGCCGGTCACCAGAGCAACTTTTCCTTTGATTCCTAAATCCATATCAGACCTTTACCTTCGACATTTCATCAATCAGCGCCAAAGCAGAATAACAACCACGCTCGAAATCTTTAAGAGCAAAACGTTCGTTTGGCGAATGGGCGTTGTCATCTGCTTGCCCCCAACCCAACAATAATGTATCAATCCCAAGAACTTCTTTGAAAGTTCCGACAACAGGAATTGAACCGCCCTCTTTAACAAAAACCGGCTTGATCCCAAAACCGGATTTAATCGCCTCACCGGCAGCTTCCAGCCATGGCCCCTCAGTCGGAACCACTACTCCGCGCGCGCCACCATGTTT
>JAUVBC010000152.1 GCA_030591405.1 Candidatus Zixiibacteriota bacterium | reverse complement strand
GATACTTATGATACTTATGAACATTGTCGAAAAAATCATATCCGGACATTTAGTTGATGGAGATCTGAGAACAAGTGCTGAAATTGGTATTAGAATTGACCAGACCTTGACTCAAGATGCAACAGGCACAATGGCATATCTTCAATTTGAATCAATTAAAATTCCGAAAGTAAACACCGAATTATCTGTGAGTTATGTTGATCACAATACATTGGAGATGGGCTTTGAAAATTCCGATGATCATGAATATCTAAGGACTATTGCTTCAAAAATCGGGGTACTTTATTCTAAACCAGGAAATGGTATTTGCCATCAAGTTCATCTTGAGCGATTTGGCGCCCCGGGCAAAACTCTTCTTGGCTCCGACTCACATACACCAACCAGCGGTGGTATTGGCAGTATGGCGATGGGGGCAGGTGGACTTGATGTTGCCTGTGCCATGGGTGGCGGTGCTTTTTATCTAAAAATGCCGGAAGTTGTTAATATTTATCTAACCGGAAAACTGAAACAATTTGTAACGGCCAAAGATATTATTCTGGAAGTCTTGCGTAAGTTGACCGTCAAAGGCGGTGTTGGACGAGTTGTAGAGTATGGCGGTCCCGGTGTAAAATCGCTTTCGGTAACGGAGCGGGCCACTATTACCAATATGGGGGCGGAACTGGGTGCTACCTGCTCAATCTTTCCGTCGGATGAAAACACCAAAAAATTCCTGCAATTGCAGAAGCGAGCAAAAGTTTATAGAAAACTTGAAGCAGACAAAGATGCCAAATATGCCAAGGTCGTCAAAATAAATCTCAATAAGCTTCAACCTCTGATGGCTCAGCCACACTCACCTGATAATATTATTGAAGTCAAAAAATTAAAGAAACTTAAGGTCAATCAGGTCTGTGTTGGCAGTTGTACTAACTCATCACTTTCTGATTTGATGGTTACCGCCAAGCTCCTGAAAGGAAAAAAAGTGCATCCCTCGGTCTCAATGACAATAACACCTGGTTCCAAACAGGTTTTTGAAGAGATTGCAAGAAACGGATGTTTGGCCGAAATCATTGCCTCAGGCGCACGGATTATTGAATCAGGTTGCGGCCCGTGTATCGGTATGGGTCAGGCGCCGCCATCGGGTGGCGTGTCGATCAGATCGTTCAACCGTAACTTTCCAGGACGCTCCGGAACCAAAGATGCCAACGTTTATCTGGCCTCTCCGGAAACATGCGTTGCCGCTGCTCTAATCGGTGAGATCACCGATCCTCGTAAGCTTGGCAAATACCCCAAAATTGTTTTGCCGAAGAGTATCACCATTGATGATTCCGGTATTATCGCACCCTCAAAAACTCCGGGTAAAATAAAAGTGCTGCGCGGTCCCAATATTGCACCATTGCCAATTAATACAGCTTTGGCCACATCTGCCACTGGTGAGGTTTTGCTCAAAGTCGGCGACAATATTACAACCGACCATATCATGCCGGCCGGTGCAAAAATTTTACCGCTTCGTTCAAATATCCCCAAGATTTCTGAGTTTGTTTATTTCCAGGTCGATCATACTTTCGCCAAACGAGCAATAGCAAGTGGTGGCGGCTTTATTGTTGGCGGCGATAATTATGGGCAGGGCTCATCGAGAGAACATGCTGCACTCGCGCCAATGTATCTGGGAGTTAAATTAGTTTTGGTGAAATCGTTTGCAAGGATTCATCTGGCCAATTTGATAAATTTTGGAATTCTTCCGGTCACTTTTGAGAATACGGCCGACTATAATAAGATCGCTCAAGGTAATAAGCTTAATATCCCAAATCTAAAAAAGGCAGTTACCAAAGATAACAAGCTCGAAATAACCAATAAATCAAATGGTAAAAAAATCACGGTAAATATCGATTTGACCGAACGCCAGAGAAAAATTGTTTTGGCCGGTGGTCTTTTGAATTTCACCAAGGGCGGAGGGAAATAATATGGAGGAAACCAAAACCTCCAATTTGACCAAAAAGACTCCATTTTATAAGTATCATGTTGAGGCCGGAGCCAAAATGGTTCCGTTTGCCGGATATATGATGCCGATCCAGTACACCGGTATAACTGCCGAACATCTGGCGGTTCGTAATAATGTCGGCCTTTTTGATCTGTCGCACATGGGCGAATTTGAATTATCGGGTCCCGGTGCGTTGGGGTTTCTGCAAAAAATGACCACCAATGATGTCTCAACGATCAAACTTGGTCAGATACAATACAGCTGCATGTGTTATGAAGATGGTGGTATCGTTGATGACCTTCTGATTTATCATCTCGGTGACCGCTATATGTTGGTAGTTAATGCGTCTAATATTGACAAAGATTATCAGTGGTTGCAATCGCATCTAAACAGCGATGTCAAACTGAAAAATCTCTCCGATAATTATGGGCTTTTGGCCATTCAGGGTCCCAATGCTCAGAAAGTTATGGAGTTGATATCCTCTTATAATTTTGAAGCGATGCCATATTATAATTCGGCTGTTACCGAGATTGGCGGACATTCCGTCTTCTTCTCTCGTACCGGTTATACCGGCGAAGATGGATTTGAGCTTTATATTCATCCTGATGCCTGCGATGATATTTGGGATAAAGTTATCGAAGCTGGCAAGAAGCTGGATATGCAATTGATCGGCCTCGGTGCACGTGATTCGCTTCGAATGGAAATGAAAATGACGCTGTACGGAAATGATATCGATCAAACAACAACTCCGATTGAAGCAAGTTTATCATGGATCGTCAAATTGGATAAAGGTGCTTTTGTCGGCAGTGACGTAATTGAAAAACAGAAAAAAGAGAAACCGAAAAGACGTCTTATCTGCCTCCAACTGGAAGACCGCGCTTTTCCGAGGGCTGGATACGATCTGATTTTCGAGGAGCAGGTTGTCGGTAAAGTAACTTCCGGAACTTTTTCACCATCGCTGAATAAACCAATCGCACTTGGCTACCTGCCGTTGCCATTGACAAAAATTGGTAATACTGTTAATATTAGAATAAGAGATAAATTGTTTCCGGCTCAGATTGTGAAGCCACCGTTTTATAAGAAAGGGACACATCGCTAATGCATGCAGATCTCTTTATGGTTCCCGGTCCGGTAAAGGAAAAAGGGTTAGCCGGAAAAACGCTGGTTATGATCGATGTTTTAAGGGCATCTACGACTATTTGTTATGCTCTTAACGCCGGAGCAAAATCGATAATTCCCGTTTCGGAACCAGGTGAAGCGACCGAAATGCGCGCAAAAATCGGTGTTGAGAATTCATTGATTTGCGGCGAACGCGACGGTATCAAAATCGAAGATTTTGACCTTGGTAACTCACCTTTGGAATACACAAGAGAAACTGTGGGCGATAAAAATATTGTTTTGACCACTTCCAATGGAACCAGAACCTACGGCAAAGCGAAAAATTCCGGCGTGATTATTACTGGTGCCATTGTTAACATCTCGGCGGTAGCCTCGCGGGTAGCGAAGGAACAAAATGATCTGGCTATATTATGCGCCGGACATATGGAGCATTTCTCTATCGAAGATACTATTTGTGGTGGAATGCTGATTCATAAGTTGCTAACCGATGAAAAACTTACATTAGAGTTAAACGATGCCGCTTCACTGGCGTTATTATTATATCGATCTAACAGTCGTGCCCTGAAAGAAACAATCGCTCAGGGAGAACATGGTCGATATTTGGGAAAGATCGGATTTGGCGAAGATGTTGCGCTGGCGGCCGACGCCGATTCGATCCCGGTTCTTCCAATTTTGAAAGATAGCCGAATAAAACTGGAAGAAGTCGAACTGTAGCTGAATTAAAATTATTGATGAGGTGATTTTGTCTAACAAAATAAAGTATATATTTCTGCTGACTTTTTTCTCCATCCTTGGATTATCCGCGCCATCCCTATTATTTGCTGACGATGCTGTTCGGTTTGAATTAATCGTCCGTCAAAAACCGGCTATGGTTGACAACTATTATGAAGTCAGGCGGGACACGGTCGAGGTATTAGTTGGTCATAGCCTCTACAATCTGCTTGTGAATATGAGTCTCGATATTAAGGTCGAAAGGATTGATTCATTGTCAGTCGAATTCACCAATCATTTAACTACTATCGGCCAAAATCCTTATAATTTTGCGAAAAGATACAAAGTCGAATATAATTTGCCGGCGCGAGTCGAAAATATCCCCGGAAAAAATGGGTCGATATATCAGCTCCTTATAAGCCCTCGAGAATTAATAAATATCGATCCGGAGAATTGTCCATTTGTGACCGGGGCCGAAAGTCAGTTTAGAAACAGTCCCTCGGCCAATTTTGATTTTTACTTTCTTCCAAATTCGCTGGCCGATTTTGATTGGAATGTCATAAAAGGATATCTTGAAGCAGACTTTGTTCAGTTTCGTGATGCCCTCGGAATATCATTGACCAATAAAATCACTTACTATCTGACACCATGCCCGTTAAATACGGTTAACTGGGATAAACGATTCGGATATGTCATTGATCCGGGCCGTTCACGGATTATGGCTCTGTACTCGCATGATTTTATTTCATCGGAGGCGTTACTGTCCAATATGTTGGTACTGCTTCGCCAGTGGGGATATGCTCCCCCATTTCTGCTTGAAGGATTGGCCGGTTATTTTGAGTTTAATACTTATGAAATCAAAAAAATTAAAAACCGGGGCAAAATCCCGCCTTTGAACAGTTTGCTAACAAGTTCCGGTTACTACTCTACCGATCCGCAAACGGCCGAAATTATATCGGCATCATTTGTAAAATTTCTGGCCGATAGCTATGGGATAGGAAAAATAAAAGAGCTGTATAATAAATCCGATGATCTGTACCTGCAAAAAAATATGGAGTCAATTTTTGGTCAGCCGCTTGATTCTCTGGAGACCGACTGGAGCTATTATGTTGATACGGTTTCCAATTCAAGAGATCTGTTTGATTTTTATGCCGGTCGCGCCGGAGCACTTTTCAAAAGTGATCTTCAAATTGAATATTATGAAGAAATGCTAAAACTCGACGCTACCCGCCGCGATTCGATCGACACCCGGAAAAAACTGTATATGAAATATTACCAAACCGGGAAATATTATGAAGCCGAAGAAGGTTATCGACTGCTGACGCAGCTTGATTCATCACTGCCGGTGTACTGGCAGGTCATCGGTAATCTTAATATGATCAACGGGAATCTGGATGTTGCCTGGTCGGCATTCGATTCCGTTTTTGCTCATGACACTACTTACGTCTCGGCTAAACTGCTTCAGGCGGAAATTTTGAGTATGAGAGGTGATACCACCGGGGCAATTGAACTGGCGGAAAAATATTACAGCTTTGAAAATTCTCCTCCGGCAAAAATCGAGTTTTTGTTATTGTTAGGCAGGTTGTATGAGGGCAAAGGGAAAAATTATGATTCGACCAAGGCATCCCGATCATTTAGCGATGCTCTGGCCTGGTGTCGGGAAATGATAAAAAAGGCCCCCAACGATCCCGCCTATAAGTATCGCGCTGGAATGGCCTATATCGGTCTGCGTCAATATGCCGAAGCCAATGACTTTCTGGAATTAGCCTGGTTTACCGAAAGAAGGGCCTACTTTATGGGTCATATTTTACTTGAGCGCGGCAAAGTGAATGATCTGCTTGGAAATCGTGATGAGGCTATTAAGTTTTACCAGGAATGTCTGGCCAGCCCATCGGCTTCGCAGCATCAGGAACTTAGCCGACAATATATTGACAAACCATTCACCAAATAAGCCTTAAGGTATTTTGTTTAACTTTCTTAACTCAGCCGTTTTAATTGCGGCCGCTGCAGCTCTGATTCCGTTATTGATACATCTGTTTTCAAAACGGAAAGTCAAGGTCGTAGAATTTTCATCGCTGAAACATCTCAAAGAGATGCAAAAGCGTCAGGTCAGACGAATTAAAATCAGGCAACTGCTGCTTTTGATTCTTCGGATGTTGATAATTCTTTTCGCGGTGCTTGCTTTCGCCCGACCGGCCACAAAGGGCGGCTATATCGGTTCTCATGCCGGAGTATCATCGGTGATT
>JAUVBC010000259.1 GCA_030591405.1 Candidatus Zixiibacteriota bacterium | reverse complement strand
GGATGTGCCGTTGTCATAGATTACATCAAAGTCTCTACTAGTAGCGGTTCCTCCGGCCGAAAAACCGTCTTTTAATAAATATTGCAATTTTGAGCCGAGGCCCAAAAATGGAGTAAACTGTTTTGAAAATGTAACTGCAAAAATATGTTCGTTGGATGACATTGCCATCCCCATTTTATCACCATCGTTATTGCGTATATCAACGCTTCCCGAACCGACAAATTGCCAACTCAGGCCAAGAGCCGATTTATTACGGGTTGGCATAATAAAAGAAACAAATCCCATTGATCGATCAAGTGACATCGCCCGATAAGAACTTGTAAACACACTATGTCTAATAGCCAAAACCCCGGCAGGATTATAGAGCTGCCCGGCGGCATCATCTGAAATTGCGATATAGGCTCCGCCCATCGCTGCTGGTCGCGGTTCGATCGACAACTTCATATAAGCGCCAGCATACCCACCTGTTCCCAGTTCGGCCAGAGACATCAAAGGCAAACAAAAAATAATCAAATAAATATATAATACTGCTTTTTTCATAATCTTCTATGGCATAATAGCCAATTTACCCCAATATATCTCTCCGGTTGAAAGAGAAATCTTAAAATAGTACATTCCAACTGCAACAATCTTGCCCCACTCATTTCTGCCATCCCACGAATCACTGACAGAAAAGGATCCTGCCGTTCTAAATTCAGAGTCGGTAACGGTTTTTACTAAATTCATGGCAAAATCAAATACTTCAATTGTTACATTCGCTGGTTCGGTAAGCTTATAATTAAACTTTAGCAACCTGCTATCATCATCTGCAATCCCATCATCTAATCCATAGGGAGAAAATGGCACTGGATATGCAAAAATCCCCGATACCGAATCCCTGTATATTTCCCAGTTGTCATGCCCCAGATACAGATCCGTAAGACTAATTTTTCCCGCACCCTGATCGGTCCCGACCCAAAGATTATTGTTCTCCACCATCACGCCATAAACTGGTACATAATTCAAATTAAATGGCTCCTGATTCGAGTAAGTGGCGACTTTTCCTATTATATCCAGCGTGTCCCATAAAGCACCATTGTTGGATGAAAACAACAATCCGACATCGGAAGCGGCAAATACATTTTGATTGTCAAAAGCAAAATTCCATACCCGCGAGCCGATATATTTTTTCTCAACGGTTTTGCCATCAAGTGAGATGGTTGTTATACCGTTGGCACCGGTATAGGCAGGACCAGGATGAGTTGACGCCCAGAGTTGTTGGCCTGTAGCCTGGATCGCCATAGCGTTGGTAAAATCGCCAGTCAGACTGTCTGCGAAAGTATAACGCTTAACCGAAGAAAAATGCTGAGGGTCAAGGTCTGACAAAAATATTTTCCATGACAAACTTCCGGCCGGGGAAATTGCGAGACCATGCTCAGCACCAAGGTAGATAGTATCATTTATAATTTCTATCGCATTAATATTCATGTTGCTAAAATTGGCATACGATTGGTCGGTACTGTCGCTGATTCCACTGCCGGGAATAACCAACCAAGTAATCCTATCAGCAGAAATAGTTACATTACTATTGCCAACCACATATATCATGGAATCTACAAACTCAAAATCGAACATCTGCCATCCGGTTTTTGTCCCATCCATTTGCCAATTGGCCCCAAAATCCATAGAATAAAAAAGGCCATATTCGCCAACCGCGGTATCCAGAGGATGTAGAATGGTCCAGACAGCAGTCGAATCATAGATGTCATCATCACCAAAAAATTTCTGCACGCCAACTTTATAAGCCCGACCACCGGTTGAGGGCGTATCGGTAAACACAATATTTGTATCATCAACGATGGCAGCATCATTATCAAGATCCATGGTAAGTCTGACTAATCCCGAATCGGTTCCAACCCAAAGATAAGCCGAATCGACATTGAGCGAATGAACAATATTGCGTCCGCTGGTAGGATCGGCATCAAGAGCAATGGCCGTCCAGCTGCTTCCGGTATCAATAGTTTTAAATAAACCGCCTTCAAATCCGGCCATAAAAACAACATCACCAACCGAAACAAAATCAACCGGGTATTTATTCGGACCGATTAAATCATCAAGCCCGGTATAGGTAGTATGAAATGTAAATCCGCTATCGTCAGAAATCGCCAGACCACTACCATCACCATCAAGGCTGTCAAGAGTCCCGACAAATGCACGGTCGTTGATATAAAATGCAGATGAAACTGCCATCCCTGGTAATCCATCAGCAACCAGTGTGGAACTAAAATTTTCAGTCGAATTAACAAAGTCAAGAGTCGTCATCCCTGAATCGCCACAGATAAAAACAAGACCAGCACCACTCGCCAGATTGGTAATATTATTGGAATTGAGTCGCGCATATTCAGGAGCAAAAACATACCGCATCACTCCACTGGCCGTTCCACCCCAAACAACAATCGTATCAGTATGAAAGGTGTCAGCCACAGCCGCAAAATAATGATTTGTATGCTGATTCAAATCATCTCTTAAAACCGAATCTCTGATGGAATAATAAATATTCTGCCAGGAGGCACCATTATCAAAACTGCCGTATAAACCGGAAACCATCGATGTAAAAAATAATAGCGAATCGGAGCCTGTAATATCGAAAATAGGGTTCGTGTAATTATAAGCGGAATCAATCAATAGCGTTTCCCAGGTAAAACCGTTATCATCAGTAAAAGCCAGATAATTGCCTGAATCCGGATTTTCCGGACTAACCATTCCGAGCCATAATCGCGAGCCATTAGAATGGATTGAGGCAATATCATGCGAAAACAGACCATTGGAGATGTCATAAAACTGCCAATTTAAACCATTGTCCTCGGTAAAACTGATCCCGCTGCCGGTAATACACCAAACGCCATTATTATGAAAGGTGAAGTCAATGACAGTGTTATCCGGGAACCCGATCCATGGATCATCAAGCAGTTCAAAAGCGGCTCCAAAGGCGCCAATTGGGATAATTCCGACCAGAGCAATAGCGGTAAGACAAATTATATGAATCACTTTTTTATTCAACTTTATTCCCAAATCCTCTAAGATAAAACTTCAATTGATTTCAAACATAGCCAATTATTAATTGAAGTCAAGCATAATAAGCAATATTCATTACTACCTTCTTCTACAACTTAAAATAGTAACTGGTTCAATATATCTTTTTTTTTGTATAACAAATTATGACGCTTTCTTATGCCAAAATTGATTGACAAAAGTGTATCACTTTAGTTTCTTTGCTAAACATAAAGCATTTTGAAATGAATTGAAACACAGAGTAAATATATAAAACAGGATATTTTTTTATGAAAAAGCTTTTTCCGCTGACAATGATTACCGCTCTGGCCGGCTTGATAATTTTGGCCCTTATGCCAGGCTGCGATGAATTGGTGACCAATGAAACCTACTTTTATGACACGCTTCGCATTGACGGGACTATTTATGAAACCGACACTACCTGTGCTATCTGTCATAATGATGAGACAGATTCGATAACTATTGCTTCGCGACAATGGGCATTTTCCGGCCATGGCACCGGTAATTTGAGTGATTATGATTATCTTGGTAATAATACAGCCGCTTGCGGACCGGAATGCCATACAAAAGAAGGATATGTTCAATACCTTGCCGATTCCACCATTGCTACGGTATATTTCCCAACAGAAATTGGATGTATGGCCTGCCATTCTCCTCATGAGAACAAAGATTTTTCATTGCGTGACCAAACCAATCTGTGTGTTCATTGTCATAACCAAGTTATTGACCCGCCATCTGGACCGCTGACCGATATTTCAATTTCCGATAGCTGGGGGCCTC
>JAUVBC010000007.1 GCA_030591405.1 Candidatus Zixiibacteriota bacterium | reverse complement strand
GTACCACTTTTGTATTTATAGTTAATCATAAACACAACATCCAAAATATCAACATTTCCGTCCTGGTTGGCATCACCCGGCCAGCCAATCCCCCCAGTTACCGTCAGCAAGTATTCATTCTCATCATTGAATGTACTAAAGTTGTCATCAGCCCTAACCGTAAACGAAAAATCGCCAGATTCTCCCGGAGCACCCGAGATTATGCCTGATAGCAAATCAAGCGACAATCCCGAAGGCAGACTTCCCTCAATTATCTGAAATTCATTTTGGCCGGAACCACCTCGACAGAGAATAGTATCAAGATAAGCTGTATATTCATCAGCGGTATCAAGTGGCAACTGAAGAAGAGCATAGCTCCAGGGCATACTATATCCTTTATTTAATATCCAATTATCAGGATCGACTACAATACTATCCGGAACTGACGGAACCTTAAATAACAATGCTTGTTGTCTGGTATCATTAAAAACAGTTGTATCCAGAATAACCTCATCATTACTGAAAATTCTAAGATCAACCGGCATCTCAAAAACATCAGGACCATAAGTTTGTGTTTGCAAAAGGTCATAACATAACCAATATGAACCGTCGCTTAAATCAGGTTCCAAATAATATGACTGGGTGTAAACTGGAAACAAAATATCGTAAACCCAATCATTAAAAAACTCATCCAATTCCTGCCCGGTCGAATTTTCACAAAAATCAATAAACTCTTCAGTAGTGAGTGAACCATATTTATACTGACCATTGGCATATTCATGGAGAAAATTAAAAAAGGCATCATCCCCAACATAGTACCGAAGCATATGACAAACCCATGCCCCCTTGTCATAAACCACAATATTAAAAACATCATTGGCATTGGTAGTATCATAAACATAGACCGACCGATTATCAAAATATTCCATACCGGTCATATAATTTCGATATGCTGATGATCCGTATTTTGCCTCATAATATATCGCCTCAGAATATGAAGCAAATCCCTCATTAAGCCAGATATCATGCCAGCTCTTGCAGGTGATCATATCACCCCACCATTGGTGAGCCAGTTCATGGGCGATAAGCGCGGGACTAACCCCCCAATCACTCGGCATAGTCGAAGTGCAAGTTTGATGTTCCATAGCGCCGGTTACTTCCCAAAAAGCATGTCCGTACTTTTCGTTAATAAACGGATATTGACAATACCTCTCCGAAAAAATTTCTATAATTTCCGGGGTCACCTGCAGTGGCTCCAGGGTTTCCTCATACATATCGGGATAAACATGGTTGATTACTTCCATAGAGTCATTTTCGCCGTAATGATACCAATCGCTCCAGACCGTATATTCAGATATGGCCAGCGAAACAAGATATGTCACAATCGGATAATCAACGCGGTAATGAAATGTTTGCGGACTCGGAACGCCCTGACCAAGATCAATTCTTTTTAAATTTCCAATTGATGCGCAATAATAAGGTTCTGGTATTGTTACAATAATATCAATTGAATCAGCCTTATCATCCGGCCTGTCCTTACACGGCCACCAGCGACGAGAATCATACGGTTCACAACTGGTATAAGCGACCAGGATCTGCCCATTTCCACCCAATAGGGAGCGTTGCTTTCCGAACGCCAGACCATCTCCATTCATTCTCCCTGCCGATGTAGCATAACCGTACAGGGCGCGCGGAGCACCATGATATCTAACATTAAATCTAAATAGCTCATCCACATTATAGGGTCGATCCAATTCAACAATTAATTTATTATCATGGTGTTCAAAATTTAATAAACCATTATCATCATAGACAGAATCAACTGAAAGGGCTAACTCATCTGAATAATAGCCTTGCAGACTATCAATAAAATCTAGTTCCAGAATATAAAGACCATCTATCAACGATTTGGCCGCAATAGTAACTTTTGAGCTGTCAACATATTCATTCTCAAGATCAATTGTGATATCAATTTTATAATACAAAACATCATATTCTGACTGATCATAAAAAGTGGTTCTTGAAACAGATGATTTCTCCCTGATTGTTTCCAGTTTTTGGGCCTTGGAAGCGGCCAAGAGACTATGGCTTTGGGAAGGAGTCAGAGTATCGGGATCAATTTTATAAAATGGAGCGGTAGAAATATCATCTGCCGCAAAAGACGCAATCGATAAACCTATTATCAGAAAAGACATTACAATAAATCTCATTAAATACCTCAATAACTTTGTTGTTGGCTATGCTATATGATTAAAATCCCTCGTGAGGAGGAGGGTCTAAAGGTATAAATCCCTTTCCATTCGTTGCGGTATATAATAAAGATAAGCTCATATTGACTTATGTCAAGAAATATAAATTCCTCTCTTCTCATATATAGTATGTTCCCTAAAATTATATAATCTTTCAAAAATTTTCTTCAAACCAATAAAAAAACCGCCCTGAAACTCAGGGCGGTTTTTCTGAAATTAATTAAAATTTAGAATGGGGGATTCCCGCACGGGGGATCACCTCCCTTGTAAAGAAAGTTTATAATAATAACGGCATCAAGAACATTAACTTTTCCGTCACAGTCAGTATCGCCGGTTCTTGTAATAGGCTGGGGTGGTGGACCATCCCTGTATAAGTAACTTATAATATAGACAACATCGAGAATATTAATTAGGCCATTAAAATCGGCATCTCCATAAAATTCGAAGACAGCAAACTTACAATTCACGGTAAGCGGAGAGTTCGATGCATCTGGTGATTCAATAATGAAGTCATCATAATAGATCCCCCTGCTGAGACCGTGTCCAGAGGGTGTAAACATCATATCCCAGGGATAAGATGATTCCGGATCTATCTCGACAGCCAGCCATGGCGGAAGATATGAAAACTCCCAATCCATACAACCGGGATTGACGTTGTTCACTCCGATCCAATATTCAGCCCCATACTTGTTAACCTGCGCGGCAAACGTCATAAGTGGTAGATTGACAGAAGCGACAATAATTTCAGGATCATCAGTCGCCTCAAGGATGGTCATTGTAACCGGGATTCTAACAGGGCTGTTGATGGCATTTATGGCAGAAATATGTAATGTATCATAATAGATTCCGGCCGCCAAACCTCTGTATTCATAGCTGAGACGGATTGATGCCGGAGCATCGCCAGTTGTTTGGTTGAGAGAAAGCCAATCATATTTATGCGTTATATTGAAAGTAAACGGCTCACCCCCGCCGTCATCATCAATATTTAATATTGGAAGTAAAATCGGATCGGCCAATGGTACACCGGTTCCCTGACCACACTCAAAATATTCTGCTGCAAATGATGATTTATCGACTCCAATAACTGCCGGGTCATCAGTAAAGTGAAATAAAAATTCGACAAATTGAGGAGAATTGACCGCCTCATCAGAATAAACCCAGACCGTATCATAAAAATCAAATCCGGCCGCACCAATAGTTTTAAATTCAACGGTGACTTCCTGAGGAACCGAACCTGAAATCGGTTCCAGTCCAACAACGTGGCGAGATCCTTCGATCAGATAATAATTCATTGTCCCGGCGCCGCCATTGGTGATATTAAATCTTCGATCCGGTGCATAATCAACATTTGCTATCACAAAAATATGGGTTGAATCTATCTCTATAACTGGCAAATCGGAAGATATCTCAAGCTGCACATACGCTTTTTGCGGGCTATTGTTCGCCTCCGGATCGCTGACAATGATAGAATCGTAAAAGAACCCATATGGTAATCCGGTAATATCAATTGATAAAGTAACATCACCGGCATTAAATCCGGAGACAGGATAGATCGACAACCAGCTTTCGGTGTTAGAAGCGGTCCAATTTAGGTCATTGACACCAATATTGCTGATTGAAAGAATCTGGTCGGATGGATTTGATGAGCCGGCAACAGCATTAAAAATGAAATTTGTCGAAGATAGTTCAATAATCGGAGGTTCGTTTAATATTTCATACTCAACAGCAATCGACAAAGGGCTGTTTCCTGCCGCGGGGGCAACGATCTTTATCGTGTCATAATATATTCCTGAAGACAATGAAGTCGTTATTGGAACAACCTGAATAGTAATCGGATCATCCGCCATTGTTCCCGATGAAGGAATAACACTCAACCATGAACTTGATTTTTGAGCCGACCATGCCAGAGAAGCCTGATCGCCTGTTTTTTGAATTGTAATAAATTGCTGATCTGGTAAAACATCATCAATATCGGCCTGGAAATATAAATAATCAGTATCGACAACCATATCAGGAACCGGTGCAAATGCAAAACAATACGGTCCGCCAAAATTCTGGACATCGGGGAAAAGCCAATCCCACGTATCATCTGTAACTTCGCCCCAATTGCAAGAATCAATACAGATTTCATACACATCAGAGCCACCCATCGGGACATTAAAATGAAACCGAAAACGGGTTAAAAGATCAGTTTCGGTATCCAACCAACCAGTCAGAGTAGCTGTGGTATGATTCACCGAATCTGGCAAAGAGCCATCCCAGCTACCGACCTTAATCACATTTAATAGTGACCAGACACTGGTGCCTGACCAGCCGTTCATTAGAACAATCGGTCCGGTTCCATCCGGTTCGCCACCTGCATTGAGCCAATTAATGCCGATACCATCGGTTTCAACCCCATCAACTCGCGCAAAAAAGCGATGCGATTGGCTGTAACCGGTATGCGTCACGCCATCATTATTGGCCATCTTCAGGTCCATATACAAATCCGTATTGGCCTTATAGAAATTGTCCATCAGAATCGGGTGATAAAATGTCGCACCCGGACTCATTTCGACCACAAATTCAATTGCCCCGACAGAAGAGACAAATAGAATCACGGCCAGCAACGCTGATAAAAGAGAAATCCTTTTCATGTGTGCTCCTATTAAAGCGGTTAGTAAATTTTTTACCAAATAAGAGACAAAGAGTATTTACAAACTGGTAAGTTAATATATCTATATTATTTATAAGCTAATATATCTATATCATTCTGTCAAGCAAAAACATCCGGCAACTGTTTTAACAATAATACCTTGACAAATAAGAATTTCAATATATCTTTAGGATTAAAGCAATGTCCTCATACTTAGGAAAAGTCTTATTGGCTTAATAGCTATCTAAATTACCTGTTAAAACAGGTTTGAACTGGAAAAAGAGGAAGTTATTAAAGCCGCTTTATTGCGGGAGGAGTTGATTATGTACAGGACCGCCAAACTCTGCAAAATCGGTATAATCATTATTTTCGTGATGATTATTTTTGGTTTTTCTCAGTTCGCCTTTTCTCAGGGCAGTTATCTTTTGGAGATTGACGTTGACGATGTTATTGCCTGTCAAGGACAGACCAATGTTGCAATTCCAATCTATATGAAAAACTATGCAGATACAGTCGCCGGATTTAACCTATGGCTCCAATTGAGTCGACCCGATATAATGGAATTTCAGTTGAGTCTTGAAACTATTGAATATACGACATATTTTATCTATACCGAATGGGATACCAGCAATCCTCCTGTCCCAACCGATTCGGTAATTGCATCGACCTATTGGGTATGTGATCAATGGGATGGCTCTGAGTGTATTTTATCCTCCAATCAGCTTGGATATTACAAATGTCTGCAATATTATTGGGATTGCATTGATTCGGTGTTTGTGCCCTGGCAGGAAGGTATTGACGCTGTTCATACAGAATCTATAGATGCTTATGGTAGTAATTTTGATACGGTTGGAACCTTGACTCAGGGCTGGGAAATGGTCACGACTCGTTCATTGGCTGGAAATGGTTATAATATTCAAATATCTGGAATGGCCAATCAAGCAGATTTACCTATCGACAATTACACACCCGGGATCGGATATCCTCAGGATGGTCAAATTCCGCTTATAAAAGTTATTGCCGATGTTTATCCAATTGACGAAACAATGGTTGACCGCGATGTTAAGATTATTGTTGAATATCAAATGATTGATAATTTTGGCCTTTCAGACGAAAGAGGCCAAGCGTTGGGTGTTACTTCTGTCGAGGTGGAAGATATTTTATACTTTATGTGTGAGCAATGGGCAGATCCGCCAAATGAAAATATTTGCCTTTATTGGAATCGTGTTTCTGAATATGAATGCCCCACCGAGGGTTGCGATTCAATGTTTGTAGATACCATCATGCACACTTTTGTTGATGTTGACCGCTGTTGTCTTCCAATGTCTGTCGCCTGCAACAATAATGTTTCAGAATCAGAATGTCCCGATGAATTCGGCGGCGCTGGTGTATGGTTTGACGGATGTATCTCTATAACTGATGGATCGTTATATGTCAAACATTGCGTGTGCGGCGATCTTAATGATGATGGGATGTTTAATATTCTTGATATCATCTTTTTAGTTAATCATATTTATAAAAAAGGCCCCGCTCCTGAGCCAATTATACTTGCGGATACTGATGGCGATGGCAGAATTAATATTTTGGATATAGTTTGTCTTATCAGTGCAAAATACAAATTCGGGAACTGCTGTGATGACCCCTCCTGGCTGCGATAAATCAAAAAGAAGGAGTTGTTAAACAAGCAACTCCTCCTTAATTATTTTTAAAAAGGAATTATCTTATAGGCTTAATAGCTATCTAAAGGATTTGAAAGAGAGATGTTATTAACGCCGCACCTATGCGGGAGGAGTGTACTATGAACAGTCAGTCCAGACTTTGTAAAATCAGTATAATCATTATTTTCGTGATGATTATCGCCGGTTTTACTCAACCTGCCTTTTCGCAACGTTGGTATGATTTGGAGATTATAGTTGGCGATAGTATCGCCTGCCAGGGGCAAACAAATATCGAAATTCCAATTTATTTAAAAAACTATGCCGATACAGTTGCAGGATTCAGTTTATGGCTCCATCTGGATCGGCCAGATATTATGAAATTTCAAACCATTCTTGATATTATCGAATATGAAGTTTTCTATATTTATACCGAATGGGATACTGGTGATCCACCAATTCCAACCGACTCAGTTGTTGCCTCTCCATATTGGGTATGCACAGACGGGGACTTTCCTTTGTGCATCGATTCGGCATTGTTGCTAGGCTTTTATCAATGCAATGAATACTCGGGTAGCGATTGTATCGATTCAGTATTTATCGAATGGCAGGAAGGAATCGACCCAGTATATACTGAGTTGAAAGAAGCTATGGTGGGAGCTGTTGATACGGTTGGAACTCTGGTTCAGGGTTGGGAGATGGTTACGGCTCGCTCGTTAACCGGCACTGGTCAAGATATTTTAATAACCGCCATTGCAGACCAGCACGGACCTCCGCCAGACATTGTTACTCCGGGAATAGGATATCCTCAGTATAGCGGTACGCCGCTGATTAAAATTTTAGGTAATGCTTTCCCATTGGATGATACTGTTACAAATCGAACCGTTACAATTCATGTTGAACAAAATATTCCCGATTATTTTGGCTTTACTAATGAATCAGGTGCATCCCTATGCGTTAATACCGAACAGGTTGAACAATATACATACTTTATGTGCGAACAGTGGCTGGTACCAGATGAAATCTGTTTTTATTGGAATCGTGTGATGGAAAGCGAATGCCCGCCTGAGGGCTGTGATTCAATACAAGTAGATACTTTAATTCATGGTTTTCTGGATGTTGACAAATGTTGTGACCCAACTGGTGAAAACTGTTTAACAGAAATTGAGGAATGGCAGTGTTCCAGTCAGTTTGGCGGAACCGGAGTTTGGCATGCCGGTTGTATCAGAATCGTTGATGGTTCGATTACTACTCAAGAGGACCCTGAATCAATTATGTGCGGCGATATCAATAATAGTGGAGATGTAAATATTCTCGATCTTGTCTATTTAATAAAACATCTTTACAAAGATGGGCCGCCGCCACCTTTTATATGCGTAGACCCATTCATAATTTTGGATGTTAATGGCGATGGCAGAGTTAACATTTTGGATATAATTTGTCATATCTCGCATTTTTACAAACATATAGATTGCTGTATTGACCCCAATTGGCCTTAAAAAGTATTAATAATTAGAGGAGTTGTTAAACAAGCAACTCCTCTTTATTATATTATAACAAAATAAATAAACTATTTTGTACCGCTAAGAAGCGACAGCACCGAAGCGGATGAAATAGATGTATGCGCAAAAAGTGATATATTGGCTTTCAAAAGCATCTGGTTCTTCATAAAATTGGAAATTTCGCGTCCATAATCAACATCTCTGATCTGCGATTCGGCCGCCACCAGATTCTGTGACTCAATTCTTAAATTCGTCAGTCGGCTCTCCAGACTGTTTTTCTGCGTTGCGCCAACATCGGAAATCTGCGCATCAAGATGGGATATCTCATCATCAATCTGATTTATCGCAGCCTCGGCTGCTTCGGTGTCTGACAAATCGACAGGAATTAATTCATTAACATCAGCCACAGAACTTTCCGAACCGTCAAGAAGTTTTTGGGTTCCAAACTCCGATGACTCCCGAATCATATTATAACTTTCGACGATATTATTTGCCTCGGCCTGATACGCTGCCCGCGCCGAATCATCGATACCACCCTCATTGGCCGCCGCCAATGCCAGTGTCCGTAGTTCGGTCAGTTTCCCCCGCTCCTGCAAAAGAGCCGAATCGGCTGTTTGGTATTTATTGATCTGATATGAAACGTTTTCTATTTCCTGATTCAACGATGCAATACGGGTTCGCATCTGTTCGGAAATAACCAGCCCGGCCGGATCATCGGCGGCACTGTTTATTTTTAATCCGGAAGAAAGTTTCTCCATCGACTTGCCGAGATTAAAAAAGGTCTTATTAAGATTTCTCGCCAGATTAATGGCCATAATATTGTTTTTAATTCCAAGTCCCACATCAGCCTCCTTTTGCAAATAACCTTAGTATGAGAACTCAGATTGCTGTATTGCAAAGAACGTGCCATATAGAAACAATAGATATAATGATAGAACACAGGAGGTTATAGAACCGTCAGCGACTGACACCATCATCTATTATGGTTTCAATCCCATACGATATTGGATATGTAGAGACCGCCGATTATCAAAAATGATAAATCGGCAGCCTCTTCGTGGAGGAACCGAGAAATATTTTTAGTCTTCCAGCCGTCTTATATAGGCCGGAATCTTTCTGTTTTCATCTTCAAAAGCAGGCACTCTTCCCCGTCCATTACCGCCGCCAACAGCAGATCTGACTGGGTATTCTTTATGATCAGGAAATAGCGACATAACTTTTCCGGGCGTAGCCGGGATAAATTCTTCTTCCTGCTGCGCAGCTGGCTGAACCTGTGCCGGAGCACCAAATCCGGTGGCAATCACGGTCACTCTCATCTGCTCGTTTAGGGTCGGATCGATAACCGCGCCGAAAATAATATTGGCATCGCTTCCGGCCGCTTGATAAACTATTGAGGTGGCAGTATTAACATCAAATAAGGTCATATCTTCGCCGCCGGTAACATTTATCAAAACACCTCTGGCTCCGGAAATTGAGATCTCTTCCAAAAGCGGCGAGGCAATCGCCTGATTGGCAGCCATTTCTGCCCGTTCCTCACCGGAACCATAACCGGTTCCCATTAAGGCGTCGCCGCCTTCAAGCATAACCGTTCTGACATCGGCAAAATCGCAGTTTATCAGTCCCGGAACCGTTATCAATTCAGAAATTCCTTTGGTCGCCTGATGCAAAATTTCATCGGCGAAAGCAAATGCTTCGGTCAATTTGGTTGATTTGTCAACGATGCTCAAAAGCCTTTCATTTGGAATTGAAATAACAGTATTGGCTGATGACTTCAACTCCTCCAAACCCTGATCGGCCTTTGCGATTCTTTTCTGTCCTTCAAATTTGAACGGTTTGGTTACGACCGCAACCGCCAAAGCTCCCTGCTTGCGGGCGATATCGGCGATTACCGAAGCGGCTCCGGTCCCGGTGCCACCGCCCATACCGGCGGTAATGAAAACCATATCGGCACCATTGAGAAATTCAGCGACTTCATCACGATCCTCTTCGACCGCTTTCCGGCCGATTTCAGGATTGGCCCCTGCGCCAAGCCCTTTGGTCAGCCTCTTACCAATTTGTACTTTTTTACCGGCATGATTATGTTCCAACACCTGGGCATCGGTGTTGACCGCAATAAATTCAACCCCGCTTAAACCGGCCTCAATCATCCGGTTGACGGCATTGCCGCCGGCTCCACCGACTCCGACAACTTTGATCCGGGCAAAATTGCCCAGCTCGTCGGCAAAACTAAATTTCAGTCCATCACTCATCGGTTTTTCCTCCATGTTTATTAAAAATTATCTGTAAACCAATTTTCTATTCTTTTAAATATTTTTGACAATTTACCTTTGGCAAAATTCTTTTCGCTATCATGCTTGCCGCCATAATTGATAAGCCCAATTGCAGTCACATATTCGGACATCGAAAGTGTGTCAGGGAAACCGTCTATTCCTGTCGGAGTTCCCAGTTTGGCTGGCATATCAAAAATCTGCTCGACCAGATCGATCACCCCCGGCAGCATTGAGCCGCCGCCGGTTAAAACAACCCCAGCTGTCAATGAGTCGGGCGGGTTTGATTTTTTAACTTCGCGAGCGGCCAACGAAAGAATCTCTTCCATCCGCGGTTCTATAATTGTGGCCAATACATTTCGTGAGATACTTCGCGGCTCCCGTCCGGCTGCTCCACCAACCTCCATCATCTCATCAGGGTCGACCATCGAGGCGAGCGCCGAGCCGTACCCGATTTTTATCTGCTCGGCTTGATCGAGGGTTGTCCGCAAACCAATCGTGATATCATTGGTAACATTTTTCGCACCAAGTGGAACCACCCCGGTATGCCGGATTGAGCCGTCAAAAAATATCGCAATATCAGTCAGATCACCGCCAATATCGAGAAGCACCACACCCATCTCTTCCTCTTCGGAACTGATACATGCATACGAAGAAGCAAGCGATTGCATCACCAGATGTTCAATCTCTATTTCGCATCGTTTCAGAGCGCGATATATATTTTTAACCGATGTTATCGCAGCGGTCGCAATATGGACTTCAACTTCAAGTCTCACCCCGCTCATTCCGATTGGGTTTTTTATTCCGGTCTGCTCATCAATCGTGTACTCCTGCGGCAATACATGAATTATCTCGCGGTCGTTTGGGATGGCGACCGCGCTGGCCGCTTCAATCGCTTTGTTTACATCCCGGTCGCTGATCTCATTTTCCGAGTGAGCGATACCGATAACGCCATGACTATTGATTGATTTGATATGATCCCCGGCCAGACTTACCACGGCCGATTCAATATGTACGCCAGCCATAAGCTCGGCATCATCAACCGACTTTGAAATTGATTGAATCGCCTTTTCCATGTTGACAATAACGCCGCGCTTCATCCCTTCGGCGGATGCCGAACCATATCCAAGAAAAACCGGCAAACCCATCTCATCATTTTCAGCAATTACAGTTCTGACCCGGGTTGTCCCGATATCTATTCCGGTTATTAATCTTGTTTCTGTCTTCATTTATCTACCGCAATCACTTGACCGGCCAGACGCAGATCCAACATTTTGATCTGACTCAAATCAGGATTAAATTCCAATAAAAATGTTCTTAAATATTCCATATTCCTTACCAAATCCCCTGCATACATTTTCAGGGATGGCCTTAATCCATCCATTTTCACAATCATGTTTTCAGGAGATAATATATCTATCGTAGAAATTGCCAGATAAAAATCATTGTCATTTAGACTAAGAATTCCTAATTGTTCGGAAAGCAAACGAAGTTTGTCATTTTTGGCCGGCGCAAATAGACGGCATTCCCCTGCTCCGATAATTATTGGAAAATTGAATGAGGTCGGTCGGTTTTCAAACTCGCTTAGATAACCCAGCTCATCAAGCACAAAGAATTTCCCATTCGAACTGACCAGCGCCAATGGTTTAATCTCATTGAGAACAATCTTCAATTTATCTGGAAAACCAAAGTCGAGTTTTGCATTTATAACTTGTTTGTTAGCAATAACACGGTCGATATATTTATTGCCTGAGAAGTTGAATATATTTTCACCAATTGGAGCCGCCAACAATTCAGATTGACAGATTATTCCCTCCGGAACAGCACTTACTTCCTTAAGATTAAAAGCGTCGGAGAGTCTGATAAAAACTACCCCCGCCAGCAACAAGATTGTCGCCAACAGGAACAATTTGTATTTACGGCGAACCTGCAGAATCATTATTTCGACAACCTTTCCAGCAAAGCCTGCGCCATTAGTGTGATTGATCCGGCACCCATCGTAATCACCATATCCCCCGGTTGGGAGATTTTGGCGATCTCATCGAGACAATTTTCTTCGACCCCAATATATTTAATTTTATCATACCCTTTTTCTTTGGCATTTTTTTCAATCATCTCTGAGGTCACTCCTGGAATTGGCTTTTCACGAGCCGGGTAGATATCAACCAGCAAAGCGATATCAGCCAAACCAAGGGCATCGGCAAAATCTTTATAAAACCGTTCAGTCCGCGAAAACAGATGCGGCTGATAAATAACTATCACCCGCCGATTAAATGTTTTGGCGGTTTCAAGAGTAGCTTTGATCTCGGTCGGATGATGAGCATAATCATCAACTACCAAAATCTCATTGATTGTCCCCTTGATCTCAAACCGTCTCCGAACGCCGCCAAATTGTCCAAGTGCTTTTGCAGCTTGTTCAAAAGGAACCTCAAGTTCCATCGTTGCGGCAATAGCAGCCAGAGCATTACTGATATTATGACGACCCGGGACAATTAAGGAAACATCACCCAACAATTTATTTCTCTGGAACAGTTTGAATTTAGAGACACCTTCTTTAAGTTCCACATCAACCGCTCGATAATCTGCGTTCTCACCAAACCCAAAACCGACCGATGCTCTTGTGATCCGTGGATAAAGAGTAGTGGTGATGGGATCATCAACCGGATAAATAACCAGTCCATAAAACGGGACACGATTCATATAGGATATAAAACAGTTTTCCAGATCTTCCTGACCATCATAACAGTCGAGATGCTCCGGTTCAATATTGGTGATTACTGCCATCGACGGATACATCGCCATAAATGAACGATCGTACTCGTCAGCCTCGGCCACAAGATATTCACCGTTGCCAAGCGATGCCCCGGTTCCTTTACCGCTAACGATACCGCCAACGATCACGGTCGGATCAAGCTCGGCATCGGCCATGATTTTCCCGATCATCGATGTTACTGTAGTCTTACCATGTGTTCCGGCGATACCAATTGAATATTTCAGGCGCATCAGTTCACCAAGCATTTCGGCCCGTTTGATAACAGCAATCCCGCGTCTTTTGGCCTCGAATACTTCAGGGTTATCCTCTCCAACCGCCGATGAAATCACCACCGCATTAGCCGACCCGATATTATCAGGAGCATGCTGGTCATAAATGGGAATGCCGATACTTTCCAATCGCTTGGTAACATCGGTGGCATAAATATCAGACCCCGATATTTTAAAGCCGAGGTTAAAAAGGATTTCGGCAATACCTGACATACCGGCGCCGCCGATTCCGACAAAAAACAGTTCTTTTATTTTTCCAAATATCATTTTTCTATTTCTAAACCTGTCCTGAGTCCCCGCGATGTTCTGCAACAGTTTCTCCTTTTTTATAATTTACCAGCCCCAGAATTTCATCAACAATTTTGTCAACCGCAGACTGCTTGTCGTTACCTGAGTTTGACATTGCCGCCTCGGACATTTTATTTATCTGTCCCGACTCATGCAACTCAACTACTTGTTCGAGTAAACTGGTAGCATCAAGTTGACCATCTTCAATAATTATTGCCGAACCATTTTCGGAGTACGAACGGGCATTTATCATCTGATGATTACCAGTAGCAAACGGATATGGAATCAGTAGCGCCGGAATTTTGCAAACAGCAATCTCGGCCAAAGTCAATGCTCCGGCCCGGGCAATTATAAAATCGGCGGCGGCATAAGCTAATTCCATCCGGTTTAAAAATGGGAAAAGGGCGCGACCAGAGACCTTGTCGCCCGCAAATGCGGCAACTTCCTTGTAGTCCCTTTCTCCCGTTTGCCATATTAGCTGATAATTTTCCGGCAGTTTTTCCAAACCGTTTTTGATATTGTTGTTTATCTTCGATGCACCCAAGCTGCCGCCAAGAATAAATATTGTCTTTTTATTTTTATCCAACCGGAAGAAATCTATTCCTTCCTGCTTACTTACAGTTCCAATTATATCTTTAACAGGATTTCCGGTTTCAACAAGATTCTGATTATTTTTGAAATAATGAGCGGCCGAACCAAACCCGAGAAACAGTTTATCAACCATCCCCGCAAGTTTCCGTGTCGCCAATCCGGGATATGAATTCTGTTCCTGAATAACGCGATTTTTGCCAAGCAGTACTGCCGCCAGAATCACCGGAGCCATCACATATCCACCGGTTCCGATAACAATATCTGGCTTGAAACGGGATAATATCATAATTGATTTTATAATTGAACCTATCAGTACAATCGGGAAAAGAAGATTGGCCAAGGTCAGTGAACGCTGTAATCCACGAACATTAATTGTCTCAAGTTGATATCCAAGTCTTTTCCGCATCCTGTATTCCAGACCTCTTTTGGTTCCGATAAATAAAAACTCGGTTCGGATGTCCGGCCCGACACGTTCTTTTAACCGATTGGCAATAGCAATCGCCGGGAAAAGATGTCCCCCGGTTCCACCGCCGGCAAATATCGCCCTGAGTTCTTTCACCTGACCACCATCCCTCTTCGTTTTGAAAGATTCAGAAGGATTGCAACCGAACAGATCGAGATAATCAGCGATGTCCCACCATAAGACAATAGCGGCAGAGGAATACCGGTGGTTGGCAAAAGAGCGGTCACCACACAAATATTAACTAGCACTGAAACAAAAATCGAAGCTGTCACCCCCATCGCCAGAAGAAACCCAAACCGGTCTGGCTGATAACGAGCAATTTTCATTCCGCGCCAAATTATCACATAAAAAAGAACCAAAACAGCCAGCAATCCTATAAAGCCGACCTCCTCACCTATCGAGGCAAAGATAAAATCGGTATGCGGATACGGCAGGAAAAACAGTTTCTGTCGGCCATTACCAATTCCGGAACCGAACAGACCACCGGCGCCAAGCGTTAGTACTGCCTGCTTCACCTGATAACTCCCCAACAATGGAGATTTAATTGACGCGAGATAATCATACACGCGGGCGCTTTTGTACCCCAACACAAATACCATAAAGGCCGCCATTGAACCCATCGGCAATATAAACGCGGCGAGATGAAACAATCGCACTCCGGCCAAAAAGAATATTATCAAAACAGTCAGTGAGATCGTGATCGCTGAACCTAATCCCGGTTCCAGAATGATTAATACCAATCCGATCGCAATAAACGGACAGTACGGATATAAGAACTGTTTCCACTGGGTAATATCCCGTTTTTTCTGTGATAACGAAAACGCAAGATACATTATCACTACCAGTTTAAACAGTTCCGAGGGTTGGACAGAAAACGGTCCGAGAAACAGCCAGCGGTGCGAACCGTTACGGGCCGGCATCAGGAAAACCATCGCCAGAAGAATCAATGTTACAAACAGAAGCGGAACCGAATAGGCCGACAGTTTTTTCAAATCAATTTTATACATCAAATAGCCCGCCATCGATCCAACCACCAACCAGAGAAGCTGTCTTTTTAGAAAGAAAAGATTGCTTCCAAAACGGCTTTCGGCCATTACCGATGATGATGAATAAACCATCACCATTCCAAAGATGACCAACGCTCCGGCGCTATATAATAATTTCCTGTCCAAAACTTTTTTCTGCTCTTACCTGACCGATTTTTTCAGTTCGTTATTATTTTTTAATGCTGCAACTGCATCTTTAAACACCTGACCCCGGTGTTCAAAATTATCATACATGTCAAAACTGGCACAGGCCGGTGACAATAAAATCGTATCTCCGGGCGAGGCGAGTTCAAACAGTTTTTGTACCGCTTTATTCATATCATCAGCAAACTGTACGGCGAAAGATTTTCCAAGCTGGTTAAACATCTTCTCTCGGGCTTCACCGATAAGGACTATATTTTCAATATTATCTTTTCCGTATTTTATTATTGGCGCGAAATCGCCGCCCTTATCTCGCCCACCGGCAATCAGATGGATCGGCGTTCCGAGTGATCTTAATGCATAGCAAACCGAATCAACATTGGTCGCCTTGGAATCATTCACAAAATTGATGCCGGCAATCTTACCAACATTTTCCATCCGGTGTTCCACACCAGGAAATGTTTTTAGCGTATCAGCAATAACCTCTGGTTTTATTCCGATCAACAACGCCGCCAATGATGCCGCCGCGGCATTTTGAAGATTATGCGGTCCGGGGATTCTAATCTCTGATGTCTCAATGATATTTTGTTCTTTTCCCTCCGCAACGCCAACCAGCGACCCTCCCCTCTGGAAGACCCCGGTTGGCAGACTGCGGATATGGGAAAAATAAATTTTCTCAGCCGAAGTCGGTATATTATCGGAAGCAACAACTCTGTCCTCGGCATTAAGTATCAGATAATCGGACGGTTTCTGATTAACAGTGATTTGATATTTGGCCCTTTTATATGAATCAAAACCATCATATCGATCAAGATGATCCGGTGTCAGGTTAAGTATCATAGCTACATGCGGTGCAAACTCCTCGATATGCTCAAGTTGGAAACTGGACAGTTCAACCACCGCATATCCGTCTTCAGAAATATGTGAAACTGCTTCGGCAAATGGCCGTCCGATATTTCCACAGACTTCAACCTTTAATCCGGCATTTTTAAAAATTTCACCGATCAATGTAGTTGTTGTCGTTTTTCCATTGGAGCCGGTGATGGCAATAATTTTCCCTTTGCAGAACCATGAGGCTAACTCGATCTCGGAGAATATTGGGATTCCCTCCGATTTGATTTTCTGCACTATTTCAATCGTTGCTGGAACTCCCGGTGATAAAATGATAAAATCAGATTGCAGCAGTTTGTTGGTATGACCGCCTGTCTCATATGCGATTTTATTTTTATCCAAAATTTGCAATTGGTCGGCCAAATCATTTGCATTCCGATTATCTGAGACAAATGGTGTACCACCCTGCTCCAAAATCAACAGAGCCGCCGCAACCCCTGAACGGGCCATCCCGATAATACCGACCTTGCGGTTTTTTACTCTTTCTTGTATTGTCATCGGACCTTCAATGTTGCCAGCATCAGCAACGTAAACAAGGCACCAACAATCCAGAATCTGACAACCACCTTTGACTCCGGCCAGCCGCTCAGTTCAAAGTGATGATGGATCGGTGCCATTTTAAAAACTCTTTTGCCACCGCGATATTTGTATGACAGCACCTGAATTATCACTGACAAAACCTCTATCACAAAAACTCCGCCGACTATCACCAGCAGGAGTTCTTTTTTCAACAAAATTGCAATTGAACCGAGCGCTCCGCCCAAAGCAAGTGAGCCGGTATCACCCATAAATACTTCAGCCGGATGCGAGTTAAACCAGAGGAAACCGAGTGCCGCCCCAATCGCCGCCCCACAGAAAATAGCCATTTCCCCCGCACCGGGGATATATTCGATCTGCAGATAATTTGAAAAGTCAATTCGGCCGCTGACATAGGCGATTCCGGCAAACGCCACAAAACTAAGCCCGCATAAACCGATCGCCAGGCCGTCGCAGCCATCGGTTAGATTGACGGCATTGGATGATCCGGTGATAACAATAATAATAAATGGGATATAAAACACGCCCAGAACCAGTATATAATTTTTAAAAAACGGAATCCCTGTTGTACCGTCAAAACTGGAATTCGGCGGCGCCAGACTAAGCAGCAAACCAAAAATCAAACCAAGCAGTACCTGCCCAATAAGTTTTTTACGTGCTACCATCCCTTTGGTCTGGTTTTTAATCGCCTTCAGATAATCATCCATAAAACCTATCAAGCCGAGCCAGACAGTAACCATCAGAATCATCAGAATGTAAAAATTGGACAGATCGGCCCATAAAAGAGTCGGGACAATAATGGCGAAGAGTACTATCAACCCACCCATGGTCGGTGTCCCCTCTTTACTGAGATGACTC
>JAUVBC010000061.1 GCA_030591405.1 Candidatus Zixiibacteriota bacterium | reverse complement strand
TCTGTTTTCTTAATTGCACCCATTATTATTGCATAGGCGCAACCGACTCCGGCTCTGACTGATAGTGCCTCCTCCGGACAATTTTTTGCACAGGCGCCGCATTCCATACAGGCGTCGCGATCAACTATTTTTGCTCTCTTATTTTCAATACTGAATACGGCATGAGGACATACCATAAGGCACATCTGGCATCCATTGCACTTGGTTTCATCATATTCCAACGTGACAACATCGGGTAAATAGCGCATACCAATCATATAAACATCCCGATTACCAAAAGTATTAATCCAATTATCGCGGCACCGGCCTGAATCGGAACGGCAACTTTCATCTCTTTTAGTACGCCAGACAGAGAAGTATATGTTGAGCTACCGGTAAAATTCATGGTGACAAAACTGCTGATCGCAGGAAAGATAAACAACCATGCGCAGAGAAACAGTTTATTTGGGATTAAATTTGAATTAGTAGTTGAATACCATGCTATTATAAAAAAGGTCAGCAAACCGACCCAAATCCCTTTGATTGAAAATGATTTCCCCGGTAACAATGGCAGAAGAATCGGCGGTAGTGCAGTTCCGACAATATAGGCAAAGATGATAAGTAAAGCCAAAACTGTACCATTGGTTATCATGCGTTCGATAGAAAATATTCCCGGGCCGAATCCTGATAATAAAAATAAAACCGACGCCGCAATCAGAGTATATTTGAATGATGCCATCAGGTCGTTGGGGACCAAAACGAAACGATCCCAAGTTGTAAACCAAACTTTTCGCATTTTCGGCGTCGCCTTATTTCCGGCCTGAATATAATCAGATATATCAGTGGCCCGAACCGGGCCATAAGAGACTCGAAAACCACAGCGATTTTTTACTTCATGGGCCGAAATACCAGGAGCGCCTAATTGGGGAACAATTATACGACGGTGCGAGACAACCTCGGCTAATCTGGTGTAACCAATTGCAGATGCTTAAGATGCGTTTGCGGATGGTGATCAATGTTATTCTCGACTAGAAGATCCATACCGCCGGAATGACCGAAGATGAGGCGATGGATCTGATGATAGACAAAGGCTTTCAGGAGGATGGTGAAGCGGCTGGAAAATGGCGCCGCGCCTGTATGTCGTCAACTCAGTTATCGACATATTATATGGGCAATATAGAGATCAACGATATTCGGAAAGATTATCAAGCCAAAGCCGGAGACAGTTTTGATATACTGGCTTTCCATGATAAGCTGCTTTCATTTGGACGATCGGCTCCAAAGTATCTGAGGCAACTGATCGGTCTTTAAAATATTTAATTTATATAGCAAATTGAATAAGGGACAGCGTACATCCTGTCCCTTATTTATTATATCATAATCACCACGAAGCTTTTGCCGAAAGAAGAGCAAAATCTTTTTTCAATAACTTGACGCCCAAATATATAATCTTGTTGAAAGATTACTTTTTTTTAATTAATATCAAGAGGTTATGAACAAATCAATATTTTTATATTTTGGGCTTATTCTTATTCTCGGCCTGACATTATTGCATTTCGTTTCTCTTGAAAACGATCCGCCGCTTTTTTATGTCGGGCATGGTCAGTCATTGCTGACCGATCCGTATCATCTGACTCATGCGGCCAGAAATGAGATTTTATATGATAATTGGAATCTGTATGATTATGATCGCTGGGATGTCTTTAAAAACTCACTTATTTCGGGAGCATCATATCTGATTTTTTCTGCTTTTGATGTGTCCCGGGTAACGGCCAATGTGGCGGCAATTGTTTTGCATCTAACCGGATTGCTGCTATTTATATTGAGTCTATACCGTTTTCGCGGCACAAAGGAAGCAATATTTACAGCTCTGTTTCTTTTGATAAATGCGATGCTCTTCTACTATGGTCGTTTGCCATATCTGGAAAACGGTTTGATATTCCTCTCCAGTCTGACATTTTTTATATTTGTAAAGTACTATAATAAAATTTGGGGACAGGCTCTAACCGGCGGTTTGATAGCTCTGGCGGCGCTTGCCGGAAAGCTATTTGGATTAATTCTTATTGCTCCGGTTCTTCTTGTTTTGATTTATCGATACCGCTCCAAATTATTGCTTCCGGTTATGACTGTTTGTGGGGGTCTAATTGTCTCGGCGTTTCTGTATATTTTCGCTTTTTATAGTGAGAATCTGGCAGTTCTTAATAATTATTATGCCGAGCAGACAACCGGCATGTATGGTTCGCCACCCGGTTTATCATCGCTGACTAATTTTTTCAAAATGTTGATTATTTATGGCGGGGAATCGGGTATAGTCGAGTTTGCACCATTTATTATTCTATCAATTATTCTAAGTCTGATTATTACAGCTTTTGCGATACCATTTACCGGTAAATTTAATAAGGAATTACTTCCGATTATATTTTGTGTTGGCTGGTTATTGGCCGGAATAGCCGGATTGATGCCATTTTATTATCGACCGATACGGTATGTTCTATTTCTTTTTCTTCCCGGGGCGGCGCTTTGCGGATTTGCGGTCAACTATGTTATATCCGAAAAAATAAAACTCTTTCTTCACAACAGGTACATTTCTCTTCCGCTGATTTTTTTGGCACTATGGTATCTTTTTACTCAAATTTTTATTTTTTTGCACCGTTTGGGAAGAAATTCAGTGCTGGAGCGGAGGTAATGCCGCAAACCGCCTTGGCGGCTTTTATTGTAGTAGCGGTAATGTTTTTTGTTTTTTTAAAAAAGCGAAGTCTCACAACCGGAAAATGGCCGGCGGTTATCTTTGGATTGGTCTTTCTGGCAATTTGTTTTAATCAGGGAAAATATTTTTATAAAGGATTAACAGAATCTGGTCAATTATTAAAACGGTACAATATAGAATTCGCACAATTGGTTGATAACGATGCCATCTTAACCGGTCCTTATGCCCCGGCATTAACAATCGATAATAATTTAAAATCTGTTATATATGTTTTTGGCTTGTCCAATATTGAAAAGAATCTATTTGAACGATTTCCTATTACCCACATAGTTTCAGACAGGCATAATTGGCAAAGGGCGATAAAAGATTTTCCCTTTTTAAATTCATCGCTGATGGTTGTACAAACTGTTATTCGTGATCAGGTTCTATCTCTTTATCGGATTCCGACCGCAAAAGTCGCGGAGACCTCTTTTGAAACTGCTCAAAGATTTTTCAGACAGGATATTTATGATTCGGCGCTGGTATATTTTCAACAGTTTTCCGGGCAACATCCGGAAAATCTATTTGGTAGAATTCATTTGGCATTGGCACTGTCGGCTACCGGGGAAATTGAAAAAAGCGAATCACTTATAAATCAATTGCTGGCTAAATATCCCGATGATTATATGTTACATGGTTTCTGTGTCGGTTATTATCGACGCCTGTTTGCAGCGACCGGAGACGAAAGTTATCTCCGGCTATCGGAATATCATGAACTAGTAACAAAAAAGTATGTTCCCGGAATAGCAATAGCTAAATAATTACATGGCAGACTTTTCTGGACGTTTGCCGTGTATAATATATATACTCTCCTACTTTCTTATTCAGATATTAAAATCCCACCCCACTCGACAGCGGTGAAACCATTGCGTTGGATGGCATCTGGTAATGGCAATTCCTCTAATTGTATTTGCGCGGTCAATGGCTTAAAGAAAAATATCATTCTTAATAGATTATCGGGAACAGGATCTATAGTCAATGTAATTAGAGATTCTACATCCTGCGGATAAACGGCCAGATATGGCGTTGTTCCGAATCTCGGCATCCAGTAATCAACAAAATCATCTATCTCTCTTCCAACAAAACCGAGATTCAAAAGCAAATACCTTATTTCATTTTCCAAATCATTGCCATCTAAGAGCCAACCGGATTGATGATTTAGCGAAACCGATTGACGAGTCTCATAAAACAGGTATTCATACAGGCCGTCAATTATTCCATCAGGGGTAACATTAACATCCCAGCCATTGTTGTATACCGGTTCTGATTTGATTATTTCCCCGCCATTGGGGAAACTTATATCTACACTTATATCGATTGTGGTTTCCGGGTAAAGATAAATATTTGGTGCATCAACCTGCATATCTGAATAAAAATAAAGATCTTCATAGTCGGTGACAATGGTATTTGTAATATCAAATGATGCAGGAGAACGAAAAGCGGCAGAGTGCAGAAGATATGAATCCCCGCTTAGACTGCTAAAACCAAAACGTCCCAGACTATCGGTTGTCCCTGATATAGATGTTCCGCCCAGCAAAGTTAAAGCAATATCCTTCTCCGCAAAATAACAATCTGCAAAGTAAATCTGCTGTTCGAAAATGACTCCCGTTACTGAATTAGCGACTTGAGGGACAGCATCAAGATCGACTCTAATAGTGTCATTTTTTTCACAGCGGTAAAGTTCGGTATAGAAACCGTCGGCCTCCGCATATATGTAATATTGGGCCGGATCACCATATGGATTCTCTTCATAGATATCGATTCTGATTGTATCCTCGGTAGCCATCTCTATCGTATCAAGAATATTTCCCCAACCATCGGAATAAACGTATAATGTGATATCGGTAGCAACACTGTCAATCGCCGCCGGAAATGAGTGGTTTTCTTCCGGACCGGTTGAATTACTGCATGACATAACAATTGACAAAAATAAAATCAGCAGTAAAATCAAAAGTAAATAACCGTTCGTTTTCATTTTAGACTCTCCCAAAATATAATAATTATTTATTCGTCAAATAATATCCCGCCCCACTCGACCGCGGTAAAACCGTTACGTTGGATGGCATCCGGCAAAGGCAACTCTTCTAATTGCACAGGTTCAGATAATGGTCTGAAGAAAAATATCATTCTTAATAGTTCATCAGGTGCAGGAGCAATAGATAATGTAATCATAGCTTCCACATCCTGTGGATATACGGCCAGATATGGTGTCGTTCCGATTTTTGGTAACCAGTATTCAACAAAATCATCAATCTCTCTTCCGACATAGCCGAGATTCATCAGCAAATATCGAAACTCATTTTCAAGATCGTTGCCATCTAAAAGCCAGCCAGATTGATAATTCAGAGATATCACCTGACGGGTATCGTAAAAGAGATATTCATACTGCTCATCTATTATACCTTCCGGCGTAACATTGACATCCCAGCCGTTATCATATGGCGGTTCCGACTCAACTACTCTTCCGCCATTTGGGAAACTGATATCGACACTTATGTCGATTGTGGTTTCCGGATATAGATAGATATTTGGCGCATAGACCATTGTTTCGCTCATACTCAATAGATCTGTATAATCGGTTCCGGCCGTATTTTCAAAATCAAATGATGGTGGTATTCCAAAACCCTCTGATAGCATGACATAGGTGCATGCTTTTAGATTACTAAATCCATATCGACCCAAAGAATCAGTCTTCCCAAATATTGAATGACCTCCAACATCGGTAATAACTATATCCAAATCATCATGATAGCGGTCAGGAGGAAAACCGGGATTTTCAAAGATTACTCCGGTAATTGAATTTGGGACTTGCGGGACAGCATCAAGATCAACCGTTATTATTTCTCCTTTTTGGCAATAATATAGTTCGGTATAAAAACCGTCTGCCATCGCATAAATAAAATATGAAGTATAATCTTCATAATCTATAAGGATTGAACCTTCGATAACCATCTCTAATGTATCAATTGCAATGATTGGAATCGGGGATTGAATGGCGGCGGTTGACGATCTTTTCTCACTTTGAACAAATCCGTATCGGGCACAAACGTAAAGTGTAATATCGGTGGCGACACTGTCAATCGCCGCCGGAAATGAGTGGTTTTCTTCCGGGCCGGTTGAATTACTGCATGATATAACTATCGATAAAAATAAAATCAGCAGTAATATCAAAAGCGAATATCCGGTCGTTTTCATTTTAGACTCTCCCCTAAAATATTAATTTTACATATTACAATTCATCTAACCAAATTACGCCCCACTCGGCGACAGTGAAACCATCGCGGATAAATTCAACAGGTTCTGGTGGGGTTGGAATATTAATCTTATACGCCAATGGTCTAATTAAAAGTAATGTTCTCAGGATATTATCAGGCGACGGATTGATATTCAGGGTTACAAATGATTCGACATCCTGCGGATAGACAGCATAATATTCAGCATTGCCAAGTTTTGGAATCCAGAATTCGATAAAATCATCTGTTTCTTTTTCGATAAATCCGAGACTTGACAGAAGGTTTCTTAACTCATTTTCAAGATCAGCACCGCTTAACACCCACCCATAACGATAATCGAGTGGGACAGGTTGTTTTGATTCATAGTAAAGATATTCAAAAGTTTTATCGATTGTGCCGTCAGGAGTCACATTCACGGTCCAGCCGTTATTATATGGCGGTTCCGATTCTACAATCTGCCCGCCCGGGACCAGGCCGAGTTCGACACTGATATCGGTTTGGGTTTCGGGATAAAGATAGATATATGGCGCACGATCCAAAGTCGGCTCATAAAATATTGCGGTCATATAATCGGTTGCAGATGTATTTACCTGGCTAATATAAAAGGCCGGTGTTAATGAATAACCATCGGTTAAGATGTATGTTCCCAGCGGAAGATTTCCAACACCGTAACGTCCCTGGCTGTCGGTTATTGTTATAAGCGAGTTATCCGGACCGGTCAAAATAACCGTGTCGCTGGCATAATATTCATCTCTGCCATGCGCCGGGACATTAAACAGGACACCGGTTATGGAATTTGCCAATTCGGGAACAGCATCGAGATCAACGGTTATTGTTCCGCCTTTGGTGCAGAAATATAGTTCTGTATAAAATCCATCCGCTTCGGCATAGATAAAGTATTTTGGCGGATCGGTGTATGGATCGGTTTCCTCGATATCGATAGTAAGATCACCCTCGGTTGCCATTTCAAGCGTGTCTAGAATAATTCTGACCGATGGAGACAGATCATTTGATAAAGCAGGTTTGGTGCCGCATATAAAAACATCGTAGATGTCAGAATAGACATAAAGTGTAATATCAGTTGCGACAGAATCAATTGGATCCGGGAAGTCATACTGATTATCCGGGCCGGTTGAATTATCGCATGAAAGCACAAAATAGATTGTTACAGATAGCAGACAGATCAACGTCAAAATTTTCAGATTTTTCATATTCCCCTCGCCTCGTTTATATATTTCCTATTTGCCTCGTTTCATTATACAGACGTTTGAAGTTGAAGATTATAAAAAAATATTTATTTATTTTCTCGCCGCTCGGATTTTGTAGGCTTTATTAAAATCAGCCAATGATTCATCCGAGTCGGCCCAGACAAAGTCCCAGTTATCTTCGACGCAGAAATCTGAGATATCATCCGGCTGGGCGGCGTTCGGCGGAATGCCGAAGTGATAGTTTAAAACGCGGTCATAAACATAGGCAACGATCCATGAACAGATCGGGTATTTATCTATACATGCCAGCCGACGGAAAATATTCCATCCAAATAAAATATAATCTAAGAAGTGGAGGAATATTTTAATAACCCCATATTTTTTGCCTTCATAATACTCGCTTTTTGCGATTATCTCTTTCTTCTCATCATCGTTTAGACCGCGCGATATTCTCGCAATTGTAAGTTTTGATGTTTTCCCTTTGTACACATCAATCGGCCGTTTACCGACTTTGCTGGTAGCTTCGATAATTTCAACACCGTCGGTAATTCTGAGAACCATTGCCGAATGCGAGGCCCAACTTCTTGGCTCAAAAAAACCGCGACTGAAAAGTCTGATTAAAAACGACAATACTCCTTTCCCCTGCACATGGATAACATCGCCGGTCTGAAGGATATATGGGTTTGTCGTAATAATATCCCATCCGATTTTTGTTTCGGTTCCCGAATTTTCGGTCATAACAAATTCCGCCCGTCTTAAATTAATTATTTATTTGTAACAAATGTTGGCTGATATTTTTAGTAAAAGTTAATTAGTCGTTATTCACCAGTTCTGTCAAGTAATATTATATAATTTGGGCTGGGAAACATGAATATCAATAAATCTATATTCTGTGTGTTAATTGAAATTTAAGTTATGCTGATATTGGCTAAAATCTGTTTAAAGACCCCGCACTGGTTTGCCGATAAATAAACTTGACAATTATTGAAACAACGTTATACTTAAGAACGTAATAAGTAAAGAATTTAAAATATCTTAAGGAGGTATGATTGATGGCTATTGTGGAAAATTCGAATAAAGTATCGTGCCTCAGGCTCAGTTTTTAATAAGCTCTTTTCATTAGAGTTTTTCATTTCATAAAATAAGAGTCTGCCGGTTTCGGGCGGCTATAATTACATTTAATCTAAATTAGAATCCGCAGGTTTGATACTAATAAATGTTATTTGAATAATGTCATAAATTAGTTTTAAATTATGTAAGGGTATTACGATGAATTTATTGGATTTAGGCTGGAACGAGAACTTCAGCCAATATTTTGAAAAATATAAAGCAGAAAAAAATAAATTGAAACAGCAGAATGCTGTCGTGGCGCGAGTATCATGTGAGCATAAAAATCTGTATCACATTATATCCGAAAACGGCGAATTGACCGCCGAAGTTTCCGGGCGATTTCGCCATGAAGCGCTATCGCGAGCCGATTTCCCGGTTGTAGGTGATTGGGTAGTGATAGGTCGTCAGGAAAATCAAGAAACCGCAACGATCCATGCTGTTTTGCCGCGCCAGAGCGTCTTTTCGCGTAAAGCAATTCTTGGCGGTGGACCGGCCTATGGTATGGGAAAAACCGAAGAACAGGTTTTAGTGGCCAATATAAATTCGGTTTTTCTGGTCAGTGGATTGGATGGAGATTTTAATTTGCGTCGAATTGAACGGTATTTAACGATTGCCTGGAATAGCGGCGCGGTGCCGGTAATCGTGCTTAATAAGGCCGATCTGGCAGAAAATATCGACGAGTTGATAGAAAAAGTCGAAGAGATTGCTGTCGGTGTTCCAATTTTTCCGGTCAGCGCTAAAACCGGTGAAGGTATCGAGACCCTTTTGCCATATATTCAAAAAGGCCAGACGGTGACACTGCTTGGTTCATCCGGTGTTGGTAAATCGAGCATTATTAATTCTCTGCTTGGCGAAGAGTTGATAAAAATCGGCGGTTTGCGAAAATCGGATGGCAGGGGAAAACATACAACAACTTACCGTGAGTTGTTGCTGTTACCTAATGGTGGTATTGTGATTGATACGCCCGGTATGCGGGAACTGCAGGCCTGGTCCGAAAATGAAGGTTTGGAAAAAACATTCGGCGATATTGAAAAGTTGGCCACAAAGTGCAAATTTAAAAACTGTTCGCATGAAACCGAACCGGGCTGTGCCATACAAATTGCTCTTGGAGATGGCTTACTGGATAAAAAGAGGTACAATGGTTATCTCAGATTGCAAAAAGAGTTGGCTCATCTGAAAATCAGACAGGATCAGAAAGAATCGCGACGTGTCAGCCGTGAGTGGGATAAAAGAGTGAAAAAGTATCATAAGGATATGAAAGAATTAAGAAAGAAAGGTTTGGCATGAGTTTGACAAATAAAAAGCAGAAACCTGATATAATAATTCGTGATTTTGAGAAATCAGATTATCCTGAAATAGCGAAAATCAATAATGCCATTTTCACTGATAGACAGATGACGGCTGAAG
>JAUVBC010000175.1 GCA_030591405.1 Candidatus Zixiibacteriota bacterium | reverse complement strand
TTGTGCATCGACATCACAAAACAGACCACAGCAACCCCAAGCATCACCCCAAAGATAGTTATCAGGGTCGAAACCGAAGTGAAAAACCGACCGGATCGAAGATACCGGCCGGCTATAAATCGTTCATAGTACATATAAATACAAATATCTCAAATTATTTTTTATCATTCCCATTAGATTTACTTTTCTGTCTATTTTCTTTATTTGCTGTCATGGCAGCAATTGCGGCCTCTCTATGATAATAATCCTCCGGCTTCATTTGCGGAAAGAACAGGACATCCTGAATCGAATGGGTGTCGGTCAGAAGCATCACCAGACGATCGATCCCGATTCCAAGTCCACCGGTCGGCGGCATACCGTGCTGCAACGCACGGACATAATCTTCATCGAGCTGATGAGCCTCATCATCGCCGGCGCGGCCAGCCTTGACTTGATCTTTAAATCTTTTTAACTGATCCTCGGGGTCATTTAATTCAGAAAAAGCGTTAGCCATCTCCAGTCCGGCAATAAACAGTTCAAACCGCTCCGTTAATCTTGGGTTGTCACGATGCACCTTTGCCAGCGGTGAAATCTCCTGTGGGAAATCTTTGATGTAAGTCGGCTGGATCAGATTTGATTCGACAAACCTTTCGAAAAACGCCTCGACCACCTTACCCCAGTTTATCAAGCCCTCTGTATTAATCTCCGCTTTTTTGGCCTCAGCTATCGCCTGCTCGTAATCAAGTGGCAAAAGATCAATACCGGTGGCCTCTTTAACCGCATCGATCATAGAGATTTCTTTAAAGTCCGGTTCAAAATCAATTTCGTACTCTTCAAATTTAAATTTTAACCCACCATGCAATTCTTTGGCTGCAGTCCGAAGCAGATCCTGCACCAGTGCCATAATGTCGTTATAATCGGCGTAGGCCCAGTACAACTCAATCATCGAGAATTCAGGATTATGAAGCCGGTCCATTCCTTCGTTACGGAAATCTTTGCAGTACTCCCAGACCTTATCAAAACCGCCAACAATCAGACGTTTGAGATAAAGCTCATCGGCGATCCGAAGGTACAAATCCATATGAAGCCGATTATGAAAAGTCTTAAACGGTTTGGCCATCGCCCCACCATACATCGGTTGCAGAATCGGGGTTTCGACTTCAAGAAAATCGAGAGCATTTAAATAATTTCGAATCGATTTTATTATCTGACTCCGCTTGATAAATGTCTCCCTGACCTCCGGGTGCACTATCAGATCAGCATAGCGGCGGCGGTAGCGGATATCTTTGTCAACCAGACCGGCATGTTTATCCGGCAGCGGATGAATCGACTTACAGAGAACTTCGAAGGTCTTGACCATCACCGTTTGTTCACCGGTTTGGGTGGTGAAAAAGGTTCCGGTAACGCCAACAATATCACCGAGATCAAGTTTGTCAAAGACCTTAAATTCAGGTTTGCCAACATTATCAATTTTTATATAAATCTGCACCCGGCCGGTCATATCGTGGATATCGGCAAAAATCGCCTTGCCCATTTTCCGCTTAAGCATTATCCGTCCGGCCAGTTTCAGTTCTGTTTCATCGGCGGCAAATTTGTCAAAATGTTCAACCGCTTCGGCTATTTTGTGACTGCGGTCATATCTGTATGGATACGGATTGATTCCCTTTTCGCGCAAGACGGCAACTTTTTCAATACGAGTTTTAATAAGCTGACTAACCGGTATTTGCGGCTTCTCCGGTCTCTCTTGTCTTTCTGGCTTATCGTCTTCTTTTTTATTCTGGTCGGTCACCGGTATCACCGGTTTTCCCTTTTTCCCATCCAGACGAATTATCATTTCGCCATCATTTTTATTCTGGTCAGTCATATGTTTTCTCGTTGGTTACTTTTTCTTTCTTTTTGCATTTAGCTTTTTTATTTTTCTGGCCATTTCCGAGGCGACCGCCGGTGGAACTAATCCGTCAATATCCCCTCCATTAGTGGCAACATCTTTGACAATAGTTGATGACAAGTAAACCCATGACAGCGACGGCATCAGAAAAACAGTTTCAATGTCATGCGCCAGTCTGCGATTCATCAGCGCCATTTGAAATTCATATTCAAAATCGGAAACCGCCCGCAAACCCCTGATAATAGAACAGGCACCTTTTTTACTGGCCAGGTCAGCCAGCAGGCAGTCAAATTTGATTACTTCAACTTCTTTGAATTGCTTGGAACTCTCCTTAACCAGATTAAATCGTTCGGTATGGCTAAACATCGGCGATTTCCCGGCATTTTTGGCGACAGCGACAATCAGACCATCAATCAATCCGCAGGCTCTTTGGATCAATGATATATGGCCATTGGTTATCGGATCAAATGTCCCGGGATATATGGCAATTCTTTTTTTCATAGTACTATTCTTTTTCGGTTTCAGTTTCGTTGACCGCATAAAATGTCACTTCCGTCTGACCGAACTTCCTTCTCTTGAGAAGTTTAAAACGGCTATCTGTAACTTCCACCCCAAATTTATGTTCAATAATAAGGAATCCATCAGACCTTAGCAAGTTATATTGGGCAACAACTTCGGCAACATCATCCGGGCAAAATTTGTCATACGGCGGATCGGCAAAAATCAGATCAAACTGTTTTTCTTCTTGCTGCAAAAGACAGCAGGCAGCTTTGTAATCAGACTTTATCAACCGCAAAGACAGTTCCAAAGATTTCAGGTTGGTATTTATAGCTTTGGCCTGATCAAACCCCTTTTCGATCAAAATAGCCGAGGCTGCCCCGCGAGAAACCGCTTCAATACCAATGGCCCCTGAACCGGCAAAAATATCAAGAACTTCTTTGCCCTCAATATCATTCATCAGGATATTAAAAATAGATTCGCGGACCTTATCGGTCGTTGGACGGGACACCATCCCGGTTGCCGCCTTTAATATGCGCCCACCATATATGCCGCCGGTTACACGCATTAGATATCAACCGTTAGTCCCAGACTAACCAAAAAATGTCCGGCCCGGTTAACTATCTCCGGGGTAAACAAAGCGGTTTTAATAGTTGGAGAGATCGTCCGCAACCGTAGTTTTTTCTCGATATTTTCATTAGATTCTATCCCAGCCAGAGACCCGGTAACAACTAACATTGATAGCGGCGCCGTATAACCAGCCTTAAACAGATTGCTCATGTTATACTGGATCGTTACTTTCAGATCGGTCAGAAAAGAATCGGAAACCTGTCCGTTATCAGTATCATCTATATCGCTGCGTGTTATTGATCCGACAAAAATCGGCTGATTGTTATTAACAAAACAGTATGAAACAGACGATGGTGACAAATCGAGCAGGCAGATAAGTTCGCCTCCCTCACGCCAGCAGAAATTTTGATAACCATCGGCCATAGCGAGCGCCCGGAGTTTATAACCGGCCGGTTTCATAAGTCTGTCTTCAAAAAATTTGTCTTGTTTATCTATCAGAAACCGATGGCATCCAAAAACCAGATATTCGGAACCACCGTTAACAGAATTGGTCTTGATATACAGCTCTTCTTCTTTATCAAGCAGGGTCGAGCTAAACTCAAATTCGGCCAGCTCTTTTCCGTCGATATTTTTATGCGGCGGAATTTTCACTCTTTTGATTATTGCCTCATCCTCGGGAACCGAGAATTGAAGCAACCCGGATCTGTCTATTTTTTCCGAATTGATTTCATTGATACCGGTTTGGGTTAGTCGATTTATCAAAATTGAGCCGCCAGAACAGTTACACGCGGCCAGTTGTATATCCTGCCCGATCATATCAACGCCATATTTTATTTTATTTATCTCTACCAAGTCCGAACCTTTATGTATGATTTAATTTTTTCATAAGTAATGTATCCAATCCCCCGTACCGCCATAACATCTTCCGGTTTTTCAAAGCGGCCGATGCTGTCGCGATAAGCTACTATCCGCGAGGCAAAAACCGGTCCGATTCCCGGAATCAATTCCAGCGAGTCAGCCGGTGATATATTTAAATCAACCACGAAAACCGGAGCATAAGTTAAATCACCATCACCCAATTGCACCGAGAATTTAAATTCTTCTTTTTCAACGGTTGCATAACTTCTCACAAATTCCAGAACAGAGCCAACTAATAATAAACCAATCAGAAAAAGCAAAAGCTTTATCTGCAATGGTGAGAAGTCAAAAAACCGATTCATCTGTTTCTCCAAAAAAAGTTATCGCAACTGAATAGATATAAATAACAGCAGATAAAAATCAATTACACAAACCAGATTATTTTTTGGTTACCAAAATTATTCCGCTTAATATAAGAACCGAACCAGACATAAATATTCGGTTTTTCACTTTTTAGTATAAAGAGAGAATAACCGGCGATAAAAAACGGAAAACTTGCAAACAGAACCGCTGTCAACGCTGAACTGATATACTGTTCGCCATGATAAACCATCATGTAGGGAAAAGCATATATTATTAGTCCGGGAAGAGAGATTCGGATTATCTCCTTGATCGATTTGGGATATGATACTTTGCGAAACCAGTTAATTATTATCAGAATAATTCCTGCGATTAGAAACCTGATGCCAGCCGACCAGAGCGGCGGGGCATCGTCCAGACCGATCTTAATAGCGAGCCAGGTGGAACCCCAGATTATACAGAGGAAAATATAAACAAGCTTAATCATTATTAAGCATCAATAAATCAGCATTAAGTTGTAATGTCAATCGCAAAAAGAATATATATTATATTAAAGTACTTGACAATACTTTACGATAGCATACAATACTATATATAACTATAAAGGAGACAGAAGAATAATGGAAAAACCGGAATTACCATCAAATCTCAGATTTTATTCCACATTGGAAATTGCTGAGATGTTAAAAATGAATATTCAGGTAATTGCCCGTAAATTGGCCGCTGGTGAAATTGTTGGTTATAAAATCGGTAAAGATTGGCGGGTGTCTGAAGCGGATTTATTATCCTGGATTGAGAAACACTCTAATCAAAGACAAAGCAAAAATAACTCTGTCAAAGTAATAGATAATTTTATTAAAAATGGCCGAGTTATCGCTCTGCCTTCTCAAAGGAAAAAACGGCGATATATTCTGGAACATATCCTTAAGGAATTCAAGACCGGACAAGTATATTCGGAACCGGAGATTAATCAAATTATTCAAAAATATTACGATGATTTCTGTACCGTTCGCCGAGAATTCATCATGGAAAGTATGATGACCCGGGCTAATGGTAAATATTCCCGTAATAGCAGCTATATAATAACCGATTAAATCTTAATTATTCACAGCTTATGGCTCAACCGGGAGATTTTGGGCCGGAGAGCCGTTTAATATCTCCTGTACCAACGGATCACTCAAATTTCGCTTATAATTGGCAAACATCCGCGTTGCCTTGACGATATCGCTCATTCTTTTGACATCGAATAAATATTGAATAAGTTTTCGATAGGCATAACCACTACTTGGGTTGATTTCAAAACCGGCCCAAAGCAG
>JAUVBC010000047.1 GCA_030591405.1 Candidatus Zixiibacteriota bacterium | reverse complement strand
AGTGCCAAAAACAAAATGGAAAACGCGGCTGCTTTTGCGCAGAAAGCGTCAGGGTACTTTGAAACCCGGACAGCCGAGATTTATCAGATGTATGAACGGCGGCTTACCGAATGTTATGCCTTCGATTTTGACGATCTGATTTTCCAGGCAGTAAGACTGCTTAAAGAAAATGAGAATATTCGTCTCAATTATCAAAATAAGCTGAAATATATTCTGGTTGATGAATATCAGGATACCAATCATAGTCAGTATAGTTTGTTAAAATTTCTGATCGGCCCGCATCATAATATCTGTGTTGTCGGAGATGAAGATCAATCGATCTACCGCTGGCGCGGAGCCGATATTTCAAATATTCTCAATTTTGAAAAAGACTTTCCCGGTGCCAAGGTTATTAAGTTAGAGCAGAATTATCGTTCCACCCGGATAATTCTTGAAGCTGCATCAGCGGTGATTGCCAATAATGAAGCGAGAAAAGGAAAGATCCTTTGGACCGAAATTGATCAGGGCGATCCGGTTCGATTGATCTTGAACGATACCGCCTCCGATGAGGCCAAATCGATTATTGATGCTATCGAATCGTGTCGGCAGCAATATGCATTAAAAGAGATGGCTATTTTGTATCGCACCAACGCCCAATCAAGAGCGTTTGAGGAACATCTGAGAAGACATAATTTACCGTATCAGATCTTTGGGTCGGTTTCGTTTTATCAGCGAAAAGAGATCAAGGATGTTATCGCTTATCTGAAACTTTTGGCCAATGGGAAAGATGATATTTCATTTCAGCGGATTGTCAACTATCCCAAACGGGGAATTGGCGAAACCAGCATTGTCAAACTTCGTGAGTTTGCCGCCGAAAAGAATATTTCAATTCTTGAGGCCTGCGGAAGACTTGAGGAATGTGACCGGCTTGGCAGTCGTCCCAAAACGCTCCTTTCTAAATTTATTGATTTGGTGGAACCGTTTATTGAGCAGAAAAATTTTGTCGATATCGGAACACTGATTCAACAGTTGGTCGATAAACTTGGTTTGCCAGAAATATTGATCGAGGAAGATCCGGTGATGGGGCAGAGTCGGGTGGAAAACATCGATGAATTTATTGCCGCGGCGGTTGAATTTGCATCATCTTCGACAGAGCCGACTCTTGATAATTTTCTCGCCGAGATCTCACTCTATACCGATTTGGATAAGTATGACGAGATAGAAGATAAACTATCACTGATGACTCTTCATTCGGCCAAAGGTCTGGAATTTATGGCGATCTTTATGGTTGGCCTTGAGGATGGTCTCTTTCCACTGGGACGGGCAATTGAGGACCCGTTGGAGCTTGAGGAGGAACGTCGTCTATTCTATGTCGGTGCAACCAGAGCCAAACGTAATCTATTCCTATCGATGGCCGCCAGTCGCGGCCGCTATGGAGAAATGGGTGCGATTCCTTCCCGATTTATAAAGGAACTGCCGCCCGGACTGGTGGAGACATCTGACAAACGCCACTATCAACCGGAACGAGCGAATAATTCATATCAATCGCGTCCGAAACCGGTTCAACCCGAAACATCTGCCAAAAGTGGAGTCTATTACGAGTACGAAGAAGAGGAGATTCTTCGTCCGGGATGTATTGTCCAACATCCTACTTTTGGACGGGGTAAGGTCACCGGAGTTGAAGGGGCCGGCGAATCGCTCCGCTTGGAGATATTTTTTACCGGGGTCGGCCAAAAAAGAATTATGGCCAAATTTGCCCGGCTTAAAGTTGTAGGTTAGACTCGGTATTGGAAACGGCCTATACCAGGTAAAAATCTGTTCTATTTATGCACTAATTTAAAGATTCTGTTATTCCGATATATTTTATAATAAAGCATACAATCCCTTACCCTTGCATTTCTTAATAGGAAAGGAATATATGGAAAATATTACGCCTAAAGAGATAGTCTCCAGCATCCATCAGATTGGTGCCCTGCCGCAAACATTGGCGGCGGTTCTTAAAGCTGTCGATGATCCCAACACCGGCGCCAAAGAGATCGCCAAGGCGATATCTACTGATGTCTCACTGACAACATTAGTTCGTAAAATGGTAAACTCGGCTCATTACAATCGTGCCCGGCGGGTCAGTAAAATATCCGAAGCGGTAACGGTTATGGGTGTCAACAGTCTGAAAATCATGGTGCTGAGCAGCTCGGTCTTTTCAATTGTTGGCGGTCAGGATCTCGCCGAGAAATTCAATATCAAAAGAATCAGTCGGCATTTTATTGAGGTCGCCTCAATCGCCAAGAGTATTGCCGAAGTTATCAATCCCGGTGATCAGGAAGATGCTTTTGTTGGCGGGATTCTTCATGATGTTGGCATTCTGATTATGATACTGCATTTTAAGGAAAAATATGAGGAAGTTCTCAATGAGATGAGACGATCAGGTAAAGGCTTGATTGAAGCCGAAAAGAAATTACTTGGCTGCACTCATTGTGATGTTGGAGCCGAACTTGTTGAATCATGGAGACTTCCGACAAAGCTGGTATTTGCCGTTCAGAATCATCATGATTGCGATAAAACCGGGATTATTCAGGAAGATTCTACTTTTAACAATATTATTGCATTGGCCGACCGACTCACACTTGGTCCTTTTGAGGATTATTATCCCGATGTCGAGCAGAATATTGAGTTTATTCAGGAAATATCAAAAACTCTAAAGATTAAAGAGAATGATCTGAATAAAATCAGGAAAGAGTCTATTGTTCAGTCAATTAAGCTGGCCCAGTATCTTGAACTAGAGGTTGGTGATTTGATTGAAATATTGTCTGATGCCAATAAAAAGCTGGCTGAAATGTATATTTCTCTTGAAAAGATTTATCTTGAAAAAGAAGAACTTCTCAAGAAAACAGGCCAATCTCGATCTCAGGCTCAAACTCAACCGGTTGAAGTATAAGGAATACGTGATAATATTGCCTTAATCGAAATATTCAATTATTATTATCCCCGGAGTCAAAATCACTTTTTTGCCCGGGGATACTTTTTTGTAAAAAATCCTCACCATCAGGCCGCGAATTGCTTAGATTGCAGGTTGTAATTTTAATATGATGGAATTGGAAATTTTAGGAAAAGAAAATGAAGATTGAATATAATGAAGAGAAAATTGATGTAAAAGCCTCACTACCGGTTTTACCCTTACGAGATATAGCTATTTTACCTCATATGATTTATCCCCTCCTCGTGGGACGCCAGTTTACAATTTCGGCTTTGCATGAAGCAATGGTTCTGGATAAGCTGATTTTACTTTGTGCTCAAAAAGAACCGGCGACAGAAAGTCCCACCCTAAAAGATCTTCATCCGGTTGGGGTCGTTGCCCGGATACTCCAGGTTATGAAGTTACCAAATGGAACCTTAAAGGTTTTGGTTGAGGGACTTATCAGATGCCGATTAAAAACGTACAAAAAGACCGGCGGATTTTATTCTGCACGATTACAGATTGTACCGCCTGATAATTCAAAGGATAAAGAGACCGAGGCTTTGTCCCGGATGGTTAAAGAGTTGTTCACTCAATATGTAAAACTCAACCGAAGGATACCGGAGGAAGTGCTTCTATCGATGCCTTCTGTTGAAGGGTATCAGCGTCAGGCCGATACGATTGCGGCGCATATCCTAATGAAAATGGAAGCGAAGCAGGAAATTCTGGAACTGGATTCTGTTAAGGAACAGCTTTCGCAAATATCTGAAATCCTTCGTTCGGAAATAGAAATTTTAAATCTTGAGCAGAAAATTGATGGAACGATTCGGGAATCGTTGTCAAAGGATCAAAAAGAGTTTTATCTCAAACAACAGCTCAAGGCGATCAGGGAAGAGCTGGGACAATCCGATGAAGCGACCAATGAGGTTAATGATCTTCGGGAAAAACTGGCCAAAATTGACGTGTCTGATGAGGCCAGAGAAAAAACGGAAGAGGAAATAAAAAAGCTATCAAAGATGCATCCATACTCGGCCGAATCGGCTGTGGTACGCAGTTATATCGACTGGGTGCTGGCCTTGCCATGGAATATTGTTACCAAAGATCGCACGAATTTTATCGAAGTTAAATCGATTCTTGACGGCGATCATTATGGCTTGGATAAACCGAAAAGGAGAATCCTGGAACATCTCGCCGTATTAAAGGTGGCTGGCAAAGTGCGAGGTCCGATTTTATGTTTGGTTGGTCCTCCCGGGGTTGGAAAAACATCGGTAGGCCGCTCAATCGCTCGGGCACTCGATAGAAAATTTGTCAGAATGTCGCTTGGTGGAATTCATGATGAAGCCGAGATCCGCGGACATCGCCGCACCTATATCGGTTCCCTGCCGGGACGTATTATTCAGTTGTTAAGAAAAGCAGGCTCATCCAATCCGGTATTTTTACTCGATGAAGTAGATAAGATCGGCGCTGATTTCCGCGGCGATCCGGCCTCGGCACTACTGGAGGTCTTAGACCCGGAACAGAATTTTGCATTTTCAGATAATTATCTCGAACTCGATTTTGATCTATCCGGAGTACTGTTCATCACTACTGCCAATTCAATGGATGGTATCCCGCCGGCATTAAGAGACAGGATGGAAATTATCCGTTTGCCTGGATATCTTGAATTTGAAAAAGCGCAGATATTCCGCAAGTTTCTCCTGCCGAAGGTCAAGAAAGAATTGGGATTGGGGAAAATCAGCCCCGAGTTTACCAATGACGCCTTAGGCGATATCATCAGATATTATACCAGAGAATCTGGCGTACGAGAACTGGAGCGGCAGCTAAATTCGGTGATGCGCAAGATCGCTCAGAAACTTGCCGAAGGAAGCCACAAGAAAAAGTATAAGATCGGGAAAAAATCAGTTTCGAAATATCTCGGTGTTCCTCGGTTTATGTCAACCGATATTAAAACCAAACCATGCCCCGGATACGCAGTTGGTCTTGCCTGGACCGAAGCGGGCGGTGAGGTGATGCCGATCGAAGTCAGTACTATGAAAGGTCATGCAAAATTGACCCTGACCGGCAAACTTGGCGAAGTAATGCAGGAGTCTGCCTCAGCAGGATTATCATATATTCGCAGTAATGCAAAAAAATATGGACTGGAACCGGACTTCTTTGATAAAATTGAGATTCATGTTCATGTCCCGGAAGGTGCGGTTCCCAAAGATGGTCCTTCAGCCGGAATTACTATCCTTCTGGCGATTTAATCAATAGTTACCGGTAAACCATTAAAATCAAATCTTGCCATGACCGGTGAAGTTACGCTAACCGGTGATATTCTCGCTATTGGTGGTCTCAATGAAAAACTTCTGGCGGCCAAACGAACCGGTATAACCAATGTTGCGATTCCGGCCAGAAATAAAAAGGATCTTCCTGACCTTCCCAAAGAGCTTTTGAAAGGGATGAACCTGATACCGATGAATAAGGTTGGTGATGCCATTAAGATCGCTTTTGATGATTTGATGGGCAAAAAAGCTGGTAACAAAAAGACATTAAAAAGAAAGAAACCAGGCAGAAAATAAATCTGTTTTTTAGATTAATAATCTGTTATAAATAGACGCTTAAATAAATTACGTATATAAAAAAATGACAGTAAACGCGGTTTTTTTTTGTTCCTATAAAGATGTTGGGAAAATTCCATCCGACGGTTTGGCTCAGATAGCTTTCGCCGGACGGTCCAATGTCGGCAAATCTACCCTTCTCAATCGGCTGGTCAACCAGAAGAAGTTAGCTAAAACTTCAAAAACACCGGGGCGGACCAGGCTGATTAATTTTTTCCTGATAAATGACGCATACTATTTTGTTGATCTTCCGGGTTATGGTTTTGCCAAAGCTTCGAAGAAAGATCGAAATGAGTGGGGCCGGATGGTCGAGTCTTATTTTCAGGCACGAAAGAATCTAAACGGTTTGATACTTTTACTCGATTGCCGTCGCGATCCCAATGATGATGATTTAATGCTGATCAACTGGCTTCAAACAGAAAAAATAGAATTTACTATTGCCCTTACTAAAGCTGATAAATTGAGTAAGAGCAAATTGATGGACAAAGTCAGAGTTCTAAAAAAGGATTATGGAATTGAACCGATTCCCTTTTCATCGTTGTCAGGGATTGGTCGCAAAGAACTCTGGAAATGGATCAACAAGACGGTTGCCGCAAAATGAAATTAATAATTTTGGGAGATAGATAGATGAGTAAGAATACAATTGTGGTCGGATGCCAGTGGGGCGACGAAGGCAAAGGCAAGGTGGTTGACATGTTGGCCGAACAGGCCGATGTTATCGCCCGTTTTCAGGGCGGCGCCAATGCCGGACACACAATTATAACCAAAGATAAAAAGCTGATACTTCACCTGATACCTTCCGGTGTGACCCACGAAGATAAGATTTGCTATATCGGTAATGGAGTCGTTCTTTATTTATTCGGGATTATTGAGGAACTTGAGGCACATAAATACGAGGGGATAAGCACCAAGGAACGCCAGTTTATTTCATCGGCCGCCAATCTGGTGATGCCGTACCATAAGCTGATAGATGAAATCGAAGAGAAAAAGCGGGGCGGTGATGACATCGGAACAACTCTTCGTGGTATTGGACCGGCCTATCGCGATAAAATCAGCCGCTGCGGAATCAGGCTGGCCGATCTGTATGCGCCGGAAAGATTAAAGAAAAAACTGGAGTATCAGAAAAAAATAAAGGGCGAATATCTGACCGGCTCCGATGATGATCGCGCCAATCTTGAAAAAATATATGACGACATGATTAAACTGGCCCCGATTTTTAAACCATGCATAACTAATGTCTCAATCGATCTTGAGAACCATCATAAAGCCGGAAAATCAATTCTGTTTGAGGGTGCTCAGGGGGCGATGCTTGATATCGATTTGGGAACCTATCCTTTTGCGACTTCATCAAATACGACCGTTGGCGGGGCGTTGACCGGACTTGGGATCGGCCCGAAAATGATCGATGAAGTCGTTGGCATTGTTAAGGCATATACCACCAGAGTCGGCGGTGGACCATTTCCGACCGAACTGGTCGATGATTCCGGTACTAGTTTGCGTGAGGCTGGTTGTGAATATGGTGCTACTACTGGACGACCGCGTCGTTGCGGATGGCTTGATATTGTCTGCCTGAAACATGCCTGTCGAATAAATGGGGTTGATAAAATTGCGATCACCAAACTCGACGTGCTCGATGGGTTCGATAAAATCAAGGTTTGTACCGGCTATAAACTAAATGGCGAAACTTTATCCGAGGTCCCGCTTGATCTTTCTGACCTCTGGGATATCAAACCGGTCTATGAGGAGCTTGATGGATGGGACAAACCGACCGCTGGATTGACCAAATTTGATGATTTGCCGGAGAATGCCCAAAAATATGTTAATTATATGGCTGATAGCCTCAATGTTGGGATAGCGCTGGTTTCAACCGGACCAAAACGGAGCGACACGATAGTTTTATAGTCTTTTAAAATATTCTTATAGAGAAATATTGTAGGTCAGGAGCCATGCCGTAGGTCCTGAAGAATGAAGGGTGCTCCTGACAAATCTATTCTTTCAAATCGTCAATACATACGATTGCCGTATAATTTATCATTTTCAATAAGCCTGTTGATTTTGAGGCAGTTAGCTTACTTTGTATAAGCAGACTCGTATAATCATACGAATTTGAGTTTTTTCAATATATGTCCATAATTTTTATTTTCCTCGTAAGTAATTTAAAATCAACCAGATAAATCGGGCAGGTTCTGCCATATAATAGTCTGGCACTGCTCTTGCTATACATTTGGTATGGTTGACAGTTAATAAATATAAAAGCAAAAATCCTTTGTTGTTCGGCGTTCTTAGTATTGCCATCCAAGGTGATGCGTTCTTTTCTCGAGGCAAGGGAAGCCCGTTGACGTGAGGGGAGACGGGCTTCCCTATTTTTTTACCTATCACTAATATTTTTTTATTCTTTCTTACAATTGCCGTAAGTCAAAATCCAACAGGGTTTCGACATTTCAGTTGGCGGCAGGCGGGGGTGCTTACTGCTCACAGAATAATCTACGCAAAGCTATCTTTATTCTTGCCAAAATAAGTATCTTATTTTATATTAAACATGCGAATAGATAATATCGTCTTCTTATTGGAAGAGGGCGAATATTATATCTCGAAAAAAGAGCAATAAAGACAACTGAATAATCAACCGCCTTTTTAGGAAGTATGGTTTGTCGCTGCCGGAACCCGGCAATCAGCAACTTGTGGGGCCTACCTAAAGGAGGAGAGTATGATTGAAATTCATCGGGAATGACAAATTGTTTGCATGGGAAGTAAAAGCAATTCAAATGGGAGAAATTATATGAGGTTTAATTTTTATAAAATGGCAATTCTTATTGCTATTTTATCTATCTGTTTATTTCAATCGTGCGATAAAGACTGTCCTGTTTGCCCAAAGGACGATACAAGCGAACCAGATAATTATCGGTTATATGTTATCAATGAATGGTATAATACTCTGATTTCAATCGATACTCCGGCAGACACCGTAATCGACTCGGTCGCATTGAATTATGAAAGTTTTGGGCTTTATCTGACTCCAGATGGTAATCGTTTGTTGGTTGGGAATGGAGATACCAAACAGATGGAAATTTATAATGCTGCCGATTTATCGCATATTGAATCAATTAACCAATATGGCGACTACTACTTCGATAAGACAGATAATATCGGCATTTATTATTCAGTTATGAATGAAGCTATCTTTTTTATTGATCCAAATACTCTTTCGCCACTTGATTCCATTTCCCGCAGTATCTATGGCGGTTTTCTTGATACCGTCACAAATTTATTTATCGCCCCCAAGTTAGAAAGCAGAAATATTGTTTATCTTATCGACTGCAATACCAGAATGCTGACCGATTCAATTGATTTGGGATACTTATCTTGGGACCTTGTCTATAGCTGGCAAACGGATGAGATATATTTTCATAGTAGACCCGGAGCGGCTTCAGCCTTTCTGGTGTATGATTTGGAATTAGATAGTATTACTCTGGCCATAAGTACCGTTAGTCCATTGGGGGGCGTAACGATTTCACCAGATGGATCAAATGTTTTCATGACCGACGGCGGGGATGGATTGCACTCATATTATCCAAGAGGTGATATTTGGGTATTAGACACAGAAACACATGAATTGGCCGATCTTATTCCGCCTTATATATTTCCATCTGGGGAAAAAATATCATTCCCAACGTTTGGAGAGATAATAATTGCGCCTGATAATAGAAGAATGTATATCGGCGCCAATGCAACAACCGCTGGATATATTCCGGTTGCAGTTGTTGATTTACAGAAAAGAAGAATAATAGATGGAATGCTTATAAATGAAAATCTCTGGGCGAAGGATATGGTAATTGGCCCGGTTCTAGAATAAGGAGAAGAAAAATGTTTAATAGACAAAATATAATTATAATATTTCAAATGGGAGAAATTATATGAGGTTTAATTTTTATAAAATGGCAATTCTTGTTGTTATATTATCTATCTGTTTTTTCCAATCGTGTGATAAAAATTGTCCGGTTTGCCCGGAGACGCCGGTACCAGAAAGCTATTATGTCTATTTTGCCGACGATAATGGCATAGATACCAATTATATCTGGATTGCAGATTCACAGACTGATTCGATAGTTGACTCAATAAAAACCCGAAACTCAATTCGTCATATTGATGTATCTCTCGACGGTAATTATCTGGCCGCTACAATGACCTATGATTCAATATTTATCTTTGATTTGGAAACTTATGAAATTATCAGCAAAATTGCGCCGCCAGAATTAATTGGCTTAGATAAGGCATTATTCTGTCATAACGGAAAAAATATAATAATAAATTCATATCAGTGGGAAAACATATTGAAATACGATATTGCCACGACAGAACTAATTGATGAAGATACTGCCTATTTTCAATTTGAAGGTAAATTTAAGAGTATGCCCTATATTTATGGAACCCGCTTTGAACTTGAGCACAACTGGCATTATATTTTCAATTATGAAACAATGGAAACTGTCAAACAGTTCGCTGTCGTTCGACCGGATGAGTCCATTCCGCACGCAATGAAAATGACTCTATCCGCAGATGAAAAGCATTTTTATTTTATTATCAGGCCGGATAAAATATTCAAATATGAGATTGCCACCGATTCTATTATTGACTCATTGTATATTATTAATGGTGCTTATTGGGGTGATTTAAAATGTACACCGGATGGCAAATTTTTATTGGTATCAGAGATTCCGAACGCTTCGGATATGATGGGCCCTTTGGGTACTTTCCTAATAATTGGGCTTGATGACTTTTCTACCTTCAGGCGGGTAAGCACGTGGGGGATTCTTT